>JALVXO010000118.1 GCA_027022775.1 Campylobacteraceae bacterium | reverse complement strand
CTATTATCTTTATAAACTATAAAAATTTTATCTATAAAATAATCCTGCATATACAGTCTGTAATAAATTTTCTCTTTCCTTCCCAAGTCTTTTGCATCTTCTGGGGTTACCGTTAGAATATCTTCTACTAAATCTATTCTAAAATCATCATTATCTAAAAAATCTTTCTTATCCCTATGAGTTTCTAAATTATTATACAACCTATCAATATACCTTTTCCAAAACCAAAGCGTAGCGTCATATTTATTACTGGCTGTTGTTCTGGAAGGCAGTTTAAAGCGGTTTTTTAAAACCTGCATATTTACAGTATAAATATTTTTATTCTTTTCATTCTGCTCCATAGCCCTCATAAGAGCTTTTACATCATCTAAAAAGCTTCTAAAGGTTTTATTTTTTAAATAGTTTACTATATGGTAATCATCACCGTTAAGTATCTCTTTGCCATCATATCCAAAGAGAATATTCATTAAAACCTTAAGCAAATCATCAAAAGACCACTCTATCTCCCACTCTCTATTATGCTCTTTAATAAATTTAAACCAAATCTCTTTTTTCTTGCTTTTTTTATTCAATTTTGCCTCTAAATGGTTTTTGTAATGCCCCAGCATATCCGGCAGCATTACTCTTTGGGCAGGAGGCAAGATTTTTTGGATATATTCCGATGGCAACTTTTGCAAAAAGTTAAGCTCTGAAGAGCTGTCTATCTCATGCAGTGGAGTAGAAGCTTCAAACCCGAATTTAGAAAAATACTCTTTTTTAATAAGCGCATAAATTTGCGCACTGTCAAGTGCAATTATAGGAATAATTTTAGGGGTTTGCATATATCTGCGCAATGTCTCTACAATATTGCTGCCGTGTTCAATTGCCATATCTATATCATCTATTGGCAAAACCAAAGCATCTACATCAAAAAATTTACAAACCTCACAGGCAAATTTATGGATAGTAAAATCTAAATCAAGCTCACCTTTAACAGTTTTAGAACTCTCGCGGCTGGTTTGATACTTTTGCTGCGATGCGCTGAATATCACATCTTCTATCTCATCTTTTAATTCACAAATAGTTCTAAATGTATCTATTCTTTCACTTCTAGATTTGTCCTCTTTTACACTGTCAAAAATTATTCTAATAATTATCGATAAAATATTGGCACTGTTATCAATATGATTTGGGTCGATTATTGGAAGCACTTTTATCTGCTCATATTTATTTGGGTCTTCTTTTTCCAAATAATTATTAATATTTCTAATTACAGTAGTTTTACCCGTTCCCCTTGTTCCATCAACCAAAATAGAATCGTGCTCTTTTGAAAGTTCATAATACTCTTTAGAAACTTCATCAAAAGTATCTTTTTTTATTTTTGCCTGCTCTATCCTTTTAAAAATTAAATCTACCAGCTCCCCTATAGAGTCTGTTAATAAATTATCAATCGCTCTGTTTTGGCTTATTTGGTTTAACTCTAAAACAATTCTGTTACTGTTTTCAGACATAACAAACCCCCGCCTCTATTTTGTTTCAGAATCAATTATACCTAAAAAACCATAAAAAAATTTATGATTAATATCAATTAAACACAAATTAAAAAATATTAGCCAACCCCTAATAATCAAAACCTCCCCTCTTTTTAGCGCATCGTCATTCTGTGCAGAAAACTGAAAACGGAAAACGGAAAACTGTAAATATTTTTTATTACCGTTTTCTGTTCTCTGCTATCTGTTTTCCGAATGAATCCACAGTTTTTGCAACCTAAATGTGCTGCTTCCTTTCACCAATCTCTAATTTCTAATCTCTCTTCTCTAATAGAACCCCGGATTCTCGCTTCCATGGGAATGACGGCATTCCTTAACCCTCAATGCTAAAACCTCAAATCTAAATTCCTGTCATTCCTGCAAATGCAGGAATACAAAGCTTTTGAAACCAGCAAAAAACATATTCGGTAATTTGGTGCAGAAAGTAAAAAGTTAAAAATTAAGCCCTGACCCCCGTTTGCACACCATCCCCGTAGGTCGGGGTCCCCCGACCCCGACATTATGTTTATGTAACCAAGAACTTCTATTTTGCAAAACAACCATACCCGAAAACCAAATCAAATTGTCGGGGTGAGGACACCCCGACCTACGTGTTTTCCCTATAAAATGATGAATATTGCCAATTTTGCGGCTCATCAATTAAATTATGCTTTACTGGGTTATTATAAATATACTCCAATTTAGAGAGATAATCTTTTTCATCTCTTATGGTATGCTCATAAAATCTCTCTTGCCATATACCAGAATGTTTTCTTCTGTATTGAGATGATGTCAATTTAATTTTTCTATTGTCAAACAGCATATTCTTAAAAGACTTTTTGGAATTTTTTATACCATACACAAAACTCCTTTTTACATGGCTAACTATTTTTGGATAATCGGATGATTTTTCTGGGGTTATTATCATATGCATATGGTCAGGTAGAATAACAATAGCATCTATGGTAAAATTGTATCTCTTTTTAGCTCTTTTAAAAGCATCTCTTAATATCTCTATATTATCTATAAGTATCGGAATTCTCCTGTAAGTGACAATAGTTATGAAATAACTGTAGTTATTAAGAAAAACTCTTTTATATTTCATAAATTATATTGTAATTAAAAGTTTTAAGATCTGCATAAATCATTACACATTGC
>JALVXO010000117.1 GCA_027022775.1 Campylobacteraceae bacterium | reverse complement strand
CCTTACCAAATAAAATTTCAACCATTACACCCTTAAAGTCAAAACGGTTGCCAACCTCTTTTTTAGCCTGCTCGATGGCATTTTTCATCCCCATAAATCTAGCTTGGCTGTAATGTCAAAATAGTGCTCTTTCGCCTTTGTCATTAATTTTTCAACTTAAAAATGTAATCCCGGTTATAGGTTCTAACATACAATTTTCTGCCTTTGCGGACAATATATTCCGGTGCGCTTTTTAGCGGATATTTTTTTAAAGTTTTTCCGCTATTTTTATCTAAAATGTATAGGTAATCTCTCTCCAGAGTAAAACCGTAGCCGCTTATTATCCAATTTTTGTATAAAAGAAAATTCTCGGTTCTAATTACAAGCGGTCGGCTTTGCCAGAGCAGTTTTTTGCTCTTTAAATCCAATGCGCTTATATATCCGTTTTTGCCTTTTGAATCTTTGGCATAAGTGTTGTGATAAGTTGCAAAATATAAAATGCCGTTATCAATTTTTGCATACTCAATCGATTGGTAAACAAATCTTCTATTACTTGTTGAGTAAGCGTAATTTATAAAATCAAAGCCGTATAAAAATTTTTTACTTAATAAATCCATGACAAAAAGGTATCTTTTTTCTCCGTAATTTTTACCGTAAATTAAATAAAGATACTTTTGTTTATCGGAAAAAACTTCCAAAAGCGATGTTTGCTTATATCTTCTTGGCAATTGGGTATTTTTATATATTTCAAAAAATTTTCGTGCCTTAATTTTCGGTAAATAAAATTTATACTTTTTAAACCACTCTAAATCGTCGGTAATTTTATTTCTTTTTTCGGATAGTTTAACAAGCTTTAAACTATTAGCAAGTGTTTTTTTAGTAGTAAAATAAGAAAAAGGGGGCTTTGGTAAAACGGTAACATTTACTCCAAATTTTGCCGCATACTCTGCGTGAAGAAATGAAATTAGCAAGAGTGCAATTGTAAGTAAGGTTTTCATTTAAAGATTTCCTAAAACTTATTTTAAACCCTATTATGAGACCACTGCATTATAGTAAGCCCAAATTACAGCACTATAAAATATCATAGATCAAAAAAAATCCTCTCTGTTTACCTTTGGCTAGGCTTTCGAGTAATTTTTTAATTTCTGATACCTTCTAGCACCATACTTTGGAACTAATTATTGTGCAGTGGTCTCATTATTCCAAATACGGAGAAAAAGTCTCTTTGTTCCTGCATTACGGGCAGCCGTAAGGGTTGCCCTTTATTTCCCGGTTGTGTGCGGCACGGCTGCACCTACATTACTCAACAATTCTCATCATTGAGACATTATCGCCGACTGCTTCGAGGGCTTTTAATTTTTCTATCGCCTCTTTAATATCGGCTTCTTTGAATTTGTGGGTGGTTAAAAGCAGTCTGACGCGGTTTTGGATTCTTGAATCTTTTTGCAAAACTGAAGAGATGGATATGCCGCATTCACTTAAAACAGAAGTTACGGCAGCAAGCACACCCGGTTTGTCAAGCACTTTTAATTTTAAATAATATTTAGACTCAATATTATCGCTATTAATAAGTTTCAAACCGCTCTCTAAACCTCTTTTATATCCAAGCATCGGACCTCTGTTTCCGCGGGCAATTTCTATAATATCGGCAATTACTGCACTTGCAGTTGCATCTCCGCCCGCACCCGGGCCGTAAAACATTGTCTGTCCCACTCTGTCGCCAACTACGCTTACTGCATTCATAACACCGTCAACTTTAGCAATCGGGTGGCTTGATTTAATCATAGACGGATGAACTCTTATCTCAACGCTGCCGTTAACTTTTTTGGCAATTCCTAGCAGTTTAATTTCGTAACCGAACTCTTTTGCAAATTCCACATCGCTGCTTGTGATATTCTCTATCCCTTCTATTAAAATATCTTCCGGTTTAGCATCTATTCCGTAAGCGATAGAGGCTAAAATAAGCAATTTATGCGCCGCATCAAACCCGCCTACGTCAAATGTCGGGTCTGCTTCGGCGTAACCGAGCGCCTGTGCCTCTTTTAACACTTCGTCATACTCAACACCCTCTTGAATCATTTTTGTAAGCATATAGTTGCAAGTTCCGTTTAAAATACCCACAATGCTCTCTATGTGGTTTGCACTCAAACCGTTGCGCAAAGCCCCTATTATCGGTATTCCGCCTGCTACGCTCGCTTCATAAAAAAGAGGCAGGCTGCCGGCAATTTCCTGCAATTCATAACGGTGGTATGCCAAAAGCGCTTTATTGGCAGTAACTACGCTTTTACCGTTTTCAAGCGCCTTTTTAACAAGCCTGTAAGGCTCTTCGACCCCGCCCATAAGCTCTACTACAATATCAATTTCTGGATTGTCAACCACCTCCATAGGGTTGTCTGTCAACTCAATATCAACACCCCTTTTTTTATTTAAATCTTTAACAGCCCCAATAACCGGAACTATTTTAACACCTGCCCTGGCACTTATAATATCACCGTTCTCTTGCAGTATTTTTACTACGCTTTGACCGACTGTTCCAACACCTAAAATTCCAACCTTTATCATTTTCCCTCTTTCTCTTTTTTGAGTTCTCTTAAATAATATTTAATATTTTTCGCCGCCTGGCGGATTCTTTTTTCATTTTCGATAAGCGCAATTCTAACATACTCATCGCCATATTTTCCAAAACCGATTCC
>JALVXO010000116.1 GCA_027022775.1 Campylobacteraceae bacterium | reverse complement strand
TAATATATCACCTCTTATTACTTCCAGTTGCTTATTACGCAACTTTAAAATATTTATTATATTTTTTGCTGCATTATGGTTATTTTTTACATACTCATATTAAAATTATTACAAATATTCCCCATTCACGCAGCAGTAAACAATCTCTTTACAACTGCCATATTATTTAATCTTTTGCCCCGCCCTATTATTTTACCCTCAAAACACCGTGTAACCAAACTACACACCATAAAAATATTTTTCTCTTTTTTCTCTCGTTTTGCTATTTTTGTTTGCAATTTGTTACTATTTTTGTTATAATTGTGGTATAAATAAATTTTAAAGGAGGTCTTTATGGCTGATTTTGTCAACCTTACCCCTCACGCAATCACTTTGCGTGGGGCTGACGGGTCTGAAGTTACTGTTGCCCCATCTGGGGCTGTTGCAAGAGTAACCACTACTGAAAAAGTAGTTGGTGAAATTGCTGGGCTTCCTCTTGTTCGCCGTGAATTCGGCGATGTTGAGGGACTTCCAGCTCCTAAAGCAGACACTGTTTACATTGTGTCTGCTTTGGTGCTTGGTGCAATTAGCGGTCGTAATGATGTTGTAGCTCCTGATACAGGGGCTACTGCTATCCGCAACGATAAGGGACACATCGTTGCGGTTACCCGCCTTGTAGCAGCGGGTTGATGTGTCCCCGCAGGTTTGCCTTCCGCGTTAACAAAAAGGCTTTTTTTATTTAAGTGCTTTGCGGAGCTTTTAAATAAAAAAATTAAAGGAGTGTATTATGAAAAAAGCTAAATTTTTTAACAATATAGATTATAGAGTTTTTAAAGAGCTTGAGAAAGTTAATAGTGATACTATTGACATCACTATTAAATATACTCCATATTCAGCTTGTTTCAAGCTGGGTATAGGGGAGGCTTATGACGACCATTGCGGTTTTGATTTTATTGTAGACGAGGTTAAATATAACCCATCTATTATTGCTTCTAATCCTACTACATTTTCTTTAGTCTCTGATATTGATTTAATTCATTTATCTAAAAATACTTTTATTATTAAAGTTATTGATACCCCTGCAGAGGGTATTTATGAAGTTGACTCTACATTTTTAGAAAAATTATTTGTTAAGAAATTACAAATTCTTAACGATAATGGTTTTGTAGGCTGGGCATCTGCTGTGCCTGAGTTCACAAATCACCCTATTGACGGTGCAACTGTGTTTACAAAATTTCTAAATAAGCTATGGAATATTCCTGATAATTTAGAATGGTTTAATGAGGGAATGTATGAGTCTGGAATTGAACTGAATACATTTTTAGAGTTAGGTTATTTAGGGGCTAAATTCCCTTTTGTTGATTTTGAAAAAGAAAAACAAAAGGATAAAGAAAAATGTGAGGCTATTTTAAAAGCTTCTAAGTATGAGGATTGGATGTTTGATTTTGTAGAATGGACGCACAATGTGCCTGAAGAGATAAAGAAAAAGGCTTATAAATTAAAATATGAGTCTGAAAAAGACTTTTTTGACGAGTCTTTAAAGAAACATATAGAAAAAATAAAAGCTGTACCTCTTTATGAGGTCGGCAAAACAGATTTGCCTTTTCCAAACTACTCTTGGGGGTATGTGGTGGATTTTACTCCTTATAAAGAGGAGTTTGATGTGATTGTAGGTGCTTATAAGGCTGTTTACAACGATTTAATTGTTGTGGACAGTAAAGCGGGTAGTTTTATTGCTAATAAAAAAGATAAAGTCTGGAATGTAAAAGTTCCAGACAATAAGAAGGGCTTATTTATCGGCAAAAGCGGTGCTAACATTAAAGAGTTGGCTGAAAGATATGGCGTTAGAATTAATGTTATCTAGCGCCATTAAAGAAGGAGGTTGTATGGCTAAATATGAATTGCATTTTAGCGGCACCAGCAACGGCTGGGAGTCGTTTAGGAATTGGTCGGTAGAGGCTGCCTCTCTTGAAGAGGCTAAAAAAGAAGTCGAGTCGGCTTTAAGCTGGCTTGACTTCGAGCCGTCGCTTGGCAGGGTCGGTTTCGGCTCTGTCGAGGGTAACGGCGAGGAATGGCACATTAGTGCCGATAAATGGGAGTGGGTGAAAGTTAAGTAACCCGCTCCGCTTGACCCGATTAAGGGGATTGGCGTCCTTTGGGCGCGAAATTTTTTTTTTGAAGGAGTTATAATGCCTCTCTTTGTTATTTTATGCGGACTACCCGCATACGGCAAATCTACTTACATTAGTAGACATTTTGCCGATGCGGTAGTAGTCGGCTTGGATAGATTTTTAGAGGTGAGTCCTCAATATGCCAGCCTTGCTACTTACAACGAGCGTTGGGCTGCTCATTCTGCAAGGGGGGCAAGAGATTACCTTGCGTGGGTGTCTGCAACTATTGCAGACGCTGCAGCAAAAGGCAAGGACATCGTTGTAGATGCCACTTGCCTTACGCCGCAAATACGCAAAGAGTGGCTTGGACGCTGCCCTGCTAGTTACAGCAAGCGGGCGATTTGTTTTAAAAAGCCAGCAGATTGGGAGCGTCGTTTGGGTAGCAGACCTGGAAAGAATATTCCAGGCGAGGTGCTTGCAGATATGGCAAGCCGTTATGTTTACGCCACACCTGAAGAGGGTTTCGAAGTGGTGGCGGTGATTTGTAGTTAAGGGGGGGGGTATAATGAGAGTGATTATAGTAGATTACTCTCA
>JALVXO010000115.1 GCA_027022775.1 Campylobacteraceae bacterium | reverse complement strand
ATGCTTAGACGGTGTTGATTAATCTCGCTGTGTTTTGCTCAACACCCAAAGCTACACACAGCCAGCCAAAAGCTTCATCTGCAAAGATGGCGCTTTGCAGATATAGCCGCAACGCTGTGACGCCCCGAAAATCGGCTATTGCGGCCTTCGCCGCCGGGACGGCCCAAAAGGTTAGTTAAACTTACGCTGCTGCGTAAGCTGGGCGGTAATCTGTATTGTTTGCGTTTATTTTGTTTGGGCTTGATTACGGAGTTGCCCGCTCCGGCATGCACATAGCCCCGACTACTCCAGTCGAAACCATGTCACCCCCGCTTTTTTGGAAGGGATATATACTATCATAAAAAAATCAAAATGTCAAGTCTTGTAGCATATTCATAAATCAATTGATGTCAAAAAAACACTCTTTACTGCTATTCAAATATCCATTCAATAAGATTTTATGTTTATAAAAATAAATAAAATATATCTGTTTTAACTGCTAATAAATTGGATTGATAATGAAACTAAATAATAAATATTAATACTTCTTACACATTGCAACTTATCGTAACATATAATAAAAAATAATATTTATTGCAAAAAAATAAGTTTTTATTTTGTTTTTAATTGTTATGATTATTATACAAATCTATAAGGCAAATTTATTAAAGCCTTAATTGCGGAGGTTATGATTTGGAAAAAATAAAAAATCAAACAGTTAGCAGAAGAAGTTTTTTAAAAAATGTTGCAGCTTCTGCAGTGGCGGCTGGCGCTTTGGTTCCTGCCGGGTTGAGCGCGAAAGATGACCCGGCGCTAATGGAAGAGCCGGCTTGGGGCAAGAAGCTTGGGCTTCCTGTAGATAAGAATCTATATGGAGTGCCTTCACCTTATGAGCACAATGTGCAAAGAAGAACACACAAACTATTATCTTCAGGGGATTTTTACGCCTCTGTTGCTATGTGTCCAATACATGAATTAAACGGTATTATTACGCCAAACGGGCTTTTCTTTAACAGAGCCCACGGCGGGGTAGCGATTATTGACCCTAATGAATACAGGCTGATTATCCACGGGTTGGTGGAAAAACCGCTTGTATTAACGCTTGACCAGTTAAAAAGATACCCAAGCGAATCTAGAATCCACTTTATTGAGTGTCCGGCAAACGGTTCTACAGAGTGGAGAGCGCCGCAGTTTGATACGCTTCAGTTTATGAAGGGTATGATGAGCCAGGCAGAGTGGACAGGTGTTAAGCTCTCTGTGCTGCTTAAAGATGTAGGGGTTAAACCGGAAGCTAAATGGGTTTTAGCTGAAGGAAGCGACAATTCCCACATGGGAAGAACTATCCCTATAGAGAAAATTATGGATGATGCTATGCTTGTATGGGCTCAAAACGGCGAAGCTTTAAGACCGGAGCAAGGGTATCCAGTAAGACTTTTGGTTCCTGGCTGGGAAGGAAACCTAAATGTAAAATGGTTAAAGCGCCTTGAGTTTGGAGACAAGCCTTGGCATGCAAAAGAGGAGACCTCTAAATACACAATGTTAACACCTAGCGGCAAAGCTATTAGATACTTCTGGCCTATGGAGGTTAACTCTGTAATTACAAGCCCTTGCCCGGATAAACCATGGACAGACCTTAAAAAAGGGGATATTGTAGAGATTCAAGGTTTAGCATGGAGCGGGCACGGCACAATCAAAGGTGTCGATATCAGTTTTGACGGCGGCAAAAACTGGGTAGAAGCGAGTTTAAAAGGTTTAGTGCTGCCAAAAGCGTGGACAAGATTTAGTTATATTTACAAATGGGACGGCAAACCGATTTTGTTAAGCTCTAGAGCTTATGACGATGCCGGATTTGTTCAGCCTACAATCGACCAAGAGGTTGAAAAAATCGGTGTAGAAGCCATTTACCACAGAAATGCGATAGTAACATGGGAAGTAAAAGCAAACGGAGAGGTTCATAATGTTCAAATCAGATCGCCAAAAGAGCAGCGAAAAGCGATTGAAAAACTTCGTAAAGGGGGCAAAAATGCGTAATTTAACAAATAAAAAGTTTTCTATTGTTGCCTCTGTAGCGCTGCTTTTAGGCACCTCTTTATTTGCAGGCGAAAAGGTTGTTAAGGTAAAGGCTCCAAGTTTTGATGACAGATCTATCGATGCAGCTGTTGATTACAAAGTAAAAAACGGTGTTTATGCCGGAGTTTACAGAGTAAATCCGCAGCGTGATAAAATTAAAGCTTATGGACACGGCAGAAAAGCAACACCAAATGAAATTAAAGCTAGCGATATCGATGTCAGATATGACTGGCAGGGGCTGCCAGAAGGCAAAGGGAGCGTTTCTCAAGGCGAAGAGCTTTACAATAAGCACTGCGTTATGTGCCACGGCGAATTTGGAGGCGGCGGGAAAGGCTATCCTACTCTTGCCGGCGGCGAAAAAGAGAGCCTTAAAAACCAGCTTTTAGACCCAGACAGCGGGGATGAGCCGCCGATTAAAACAATTGGAAGTTATTGGCCTTATGCATCCACACTATGGTGGTATGTAAAAACAGGTATGCCTTTCCCTCATCCGATGAGTTTAAGCAATGATGAGGTTTACGCAATTGTTGCATATCTGCTTTCTCTTAATGAGATTCAGATAGACGGGCAGGATTTGGATGACGATTTTGTTTTGGATAAAAAGAAGTTAATGAAAGTTGTTATGCCAAATGTGGA
>JALVXO010000114.1 GCA_027022775.1 Campylobacteraceae bacterium | reverse complement strand
GAGTTAAACGCTACTGCTGCCCCGTTTGAAGAGGGTATCAGTGAGTTTGAAGAGTTTAATATCGAAAACAAAACCCCAAATTCTGCCTATCCTCCAATACCAAAAGATGCCAAAATAGCATTTTTTTGCGATTTTCTGCAAGAGGTAGAGTTGAAAAATTCAAAAACAATCCCAATAATTGTGGAGATAAAAGAGCTTTATATAGATGACTCTTTGGTGGCAGATAAAGAAAAATTAAGAGTAAACTTCCCCAACCCCCTCGCAAGAGTAGGAGCAAAATATTTTAAACTTGGGGATGAGATTGAGGTTTAGGAATGCGGTTTAAGCGGTATTTTACCAAACCTTCTTTAATTTCAAGTATTGCATAAAAATTTTTGCTTTCAACAAAATAAACTCCATCTTGCTGTTTTTCAAACAGGGCTGCGGCAAGTTTTTTGCCAAGCTCTAAATCTTTATAATCTCCTAAAAATCGGTTTTGTTCTATATTTAAATATTCAAAAGGGTTTAAAGCTTTTTCATTTTCATATCTAAAAGCCCCTTCGCTGACTCTGTGAAGAGAGCTCAATGTGCCAGTAACCCCCAATTTTTTTGCAATTAACTGAGCAATGCTTCTAATATATGCCCCTTCGCTCACTTCAATTTCAAAAGCAATAAAAGGGTGGGTGTAGTGCAGCAGTTTTATATTGTAAATTTCAGATTTAATCTCTTTTAATGCCGGTTCCTTTCCTTCTCTTGCCAGCTTATACGCTTTTTGTCCATTTATCTTTTTTGCAGAAAATTTAGGCGGCAGGTAAGAGATGTTTCCTTTAAAAGAGTTTAAAGCCTCTGTAACCTGCTGTAAATCAAACTCCGGCACTCTCTCTATGCTGCTTATATGTTCAATATCCAGTGTTTCGCTGCAAGCTCCAAGCCACAGTGTGGCTCTGTAAACTTTGGGCGATTTGTTTAAATATTGAAAAAGTTTAGTGTATGCTCCTGTTGCGACTATTAAGCAGCCTGTTGCAAACGGATCCAGCGTGCCGGAGAATCCCGCTTTTTTAGTGTTGTATTTTCTTTTTATATGGCTCAAATAACTGTTTGAAGAGATAAATATAGGTTTATTTACTACAAATAATCTATCCATTTTTTCCCAAATAAAAAAATTTGGAATATTATATGTTTTAAATCTTAAAAAGAGAGTATTGCCCGGCATTTACCGGGCAGCCGTTTTAACCGGTTTAACTTTTTGCCGCTTTTCCTAAATCCCACATCGGCATAAAGATACCTAGCGCTAAAAGTAAAACCAATCCTGCAATAAGTGCAATCATAATCGGTTCTATATAAGAAGATAGATTGTCTATTAAATTTTGGAATTTCATATTGTAATAGCCGCTTACTTTATCAAGCATAGCATCTAACTGTCCGCTTGATTCTCCAGCTTTTATCATCTGGATAGACATATTTTCAAACAGTCCGCTCTGTTCTATAGCTTCTGCCAATCCGACACCGCGTCCGATATTTATATTAATTCCTTCCAGCTGCTTTTTTATGTACTCATTCTCAACAACTCCAAGAGCTGTATTTAAAGCTTCTGAAACTGGAATACCCGCTTTAATTAATGAACCAAAAACAAGTGTATAGTTATACATGCTGGAGAGATAAACCGCTTTTCCTATTAAATAAAATTTAGGGCTTGCTAAAATTTTATCTGCAGCATATCTAAAATCGCTGTTATTTTTATAAAGGTACCTTATTATAAAAAATGTTGCAACCAGGGCAAAAATTATAAAAAATCCGTAATGCCTGAAAAAACTTTCTGCTCCTAGCAAAATTTTGGTTGCAATTGGAAGGTTTGCGCCTAGCTCTTTAAAAATCTGTCTAAATTTGGGCACAACTGTCATAATAACAATTACAAAAGCTATAACCAAAGCGCTTATTACAGTAATCGGGTAGCGCATAGCCTTTTTAAATTTTGCTTTGTTTTCTCTTATGTTTTCTAAAATATCTGCCAGTTTATGGTAAGCTTCAGAAAAATTACCGGTTGTTTCTCCTAGTTTAGTCATTGCCATTACAATATGCCCCATATCTTCTTTAAAAGGTTCCAGGGCAACAGACATACTTTTACCGGCATTAATATCATTGGCAACAGAGCTAAAAATCTCTTTAGTTACTCTGTTTTTACTGCTTGCTACTATATCTTCTAATACATCATGTATAGGAATACCCGCATCTGTCATTACCGCAATTTGCCTGATATTTGAAATTTTTTCATCGATAGGCATTTTTGCTTTTAATGATTTTTGAAAATTTTTACTGAATTCTGCAAAAGTCTCCTCAATAGGCGGTGAGGTTTTGGTTGAACCTATAACCATAATGCCCGGTTTTTCTTTTTTTACAAGAGAAGAGGCTTCAAATTTATTTCGTGCTTTAACAATATTGCTGTTTCGCTTTCCTCTGTATATATAGTCTACTCTGTAATACATTTAGAACTCCAAATGTGTAAAAAATATTTCTCACATTTCATTTTATGAAATTACCAAAAAATGGATATATTGTAATTATACACAATTAAACTAATTTAAAGCTTACATTTTTAGTACATTTTTTAAAGCGTAGTAAAATTGGAGTTGTTTAGTTATAAAAATAAAATAAGAAGCGGCTTATAAAAAAAGTAAAGCAGCTATAACCTTGCTACTCTGAAGATTTCATCTACGGTTGTTTTTCCATCCAAAGCTTTTAAAATGCCATCTTGGAACATAGTTATAAAACCCTCTTTTTCAGCCTGTTTTGTAAGTTCTTCCTCTTTTGCACCCGCTGCAATCATTCTGGCAATTTCAGTACTTACAGTTAAAACTTCGGAAATCATTTCTCTGCCTGCAAATCCAGAGTTGTAACAGTGTTTGCACCCTTCACCTTTGTAAAAAGTCAATTCTCTGCCTTCTGGCAAAAAACTCTCTATATCTGCTAGCATTTTTTTACTGATTTCTGTTCTTGTTTTACAATAAGGGCATATTTTTCTTACCAATCTTTGTGCCTGAATTGCAACTAATGAACCGCTTACAAGATAACTCTCTATTCCCATATCCACCATTCTAAAAACAGCAGAAATAGCATCATTTGTATGCAGTGTAGAAAGAACCAGGTGCCCGGTCATTGCTGCTTGTATTGCTATTCTTAAAGTTTCTGTATCCCTAATCTCCCCGATCATAATTTTATCCGGGTCTTGACGCAAAATAGAGCGCAGCGCCGAAGCAAAAGTCAAGCCTGCGCTGACATTAACCTGTACCTGCTGGATACCTGTCATTTGGTACTCTACAGGGTCTTCAACGGTAATTATTTTATCTTTGCTGCTTCTAATGGCATTTAGCGAGGCATAAAGGGTAGTTGTTTTACCGCTTCCTGTAGGTCCGGTTACCAAAACAATGCCGTAAGGTGTCTGGATTGCCCTTTTGAATTTTTCATAATTTACTTCATTCATCCCCATGTCTTCCAAAGCTATCAGAGTTTTGGATTTATCCAAAATTCTCATAACAATAGATTCGCCAATAAGTGTAGGAAGGGTAGAGATACGGAAGTCATATTCACTTCCTGCTACTGTAGCAGAAAAACGGCCGTCTTGCGGTTTTCTGCGCTCTGCAATGTCTAAATTAGACAGCAGTTTAAGTCTCGAAGCAAGCGGTCCAAATACCGCTTTGTCAAAAATAAACCTCTGCTGCAGCAAACCGTCTATTCTGTCACGTACAATACAGTTTTTTTCGGTAACTTCAATATGGATATCGCTCGCTTTTGCCATAATAGAGCTTCTTAAAATTAAATCAATCAATTTTAAAACAGCAGGGGATTCATCACTCTCTTCACTGCTTCCGGTTGTTTGTAAATCTTTTTTTATATCTTCTACATAAGTTTTTAAAGATTCATATGTTTCTATCTGAATAAGCTTATCTTTAATATTATCAGCCTGTGCAAGAGCTATTTTTAAGCTTTTTCTAGGGAAAAACCTTGCAATTGCATCTTGCGCAGATATATCAAAAGGGTCGCTAAAAATTACGCTTACAGTTAAATCATCCTCTTCTACAACTATCGCTCTGTTTTTTAAAAGAATAGAGGTTGGGATTTTTTCTAAAAGGGTACTGTCTATCTCTACACTGTTTAAATCTATATACTCAATATTTAATTTTTTGGCAATATATTTATATACATCGGTAACATCAATATCTTCTAAAGCCAGTTTTTCAATAATAGAAAAAGGGTGTTCCCCTTTTCTGATACTCTTTATTAAGTAATCATAAAAAACCTCTTTTTCCAAAACCCCGTTTTCTATTAAATTCCCGATTGTTACTTTGCTTATATGGGTTTTAGAGATATAATTTATTAATTGCTGTTTATCAATTATTCCTTTTTTTACTAACTCTTCTAAAATCTTACTCATTTTATTTAATATTTTAATCCTTTTCGTAATTTTACTAATAGATTATGCGCTTTTTCAGATTTTGTTTCGTCATAATAAGATTGTAAAACCTTTATTGCATCGGTTCTAAAGCCTTGTTTTGCTCTGGCTTTTGCAAATATAAGCCAGCTCTCTTCTATATCGCCGTCTATATTGTTTGTAGCAACTGCCCAGTCTTCAGCTTTTTTATAATTGCCTATTTTGTAATAGTATCTAGCCAGCTTCAAAGAGGTTTGCGGGTCTTGAGTATTTTTAAACTCTTCTTCTAGCTGCGCCATCTCTTCTTTTTCCTGAATATCTTTGGCGCTCTGTTTAGGAATTAAGATATCTTCATATTTTTTCTTAATTTTCTTTTTCTCTTTATCGCTGTCAAAACCTATTACCCTTATCTCATCATCAGGTACATTCGGTTTTACAATTTCTGCTTTGCTTAAATCAATGCCGTTATTGTCATTGGCTTGCTGCTGGCTAACTGAAGATATTTTTTTAATTTCCATAGCTGGTTCGTCTTTTTTTACCTGCACAGCTTGCTGCTGAGGCTGTTGCTGCTGGACTGTGCTGCTTTTTGCCGCCGCCTGCACAGGCAGTTTGCTGCTCTTATTGATGTATGTAACGGCTAAAATGGTTATGCCTCCTAATAAAACTGCAACAATTGCTGTATATATTAAAGGTTTTTTAATTTGGTTTCTTTTATATTTGCGCCACTTTTTTTCTAATTCAGGAATATCATACATGGATAGCTCCTATGGCAATTGCAGCCATTTCTAAAAATTTTTGTGAAAACTTGTCTTTGCTAAATTTGGAAGGGTCATTTTTTTCATAATATTGATATATTTCGAATGTTGTGTACATTAATTTATTGCAAGCCCTAAAATTACCTTTAGTAACTTTATATATAAAATCGATATTTTTCTGTTTTATTAAATTTGCAATTTCAAACTGGTTAAACTTAAGAAGTCTCTGGTGAACATAAGTCTTAAGCTCTTCTTTTGTGGCGTTTTTAAGTTCAATTGCGCCCCAGATTCTTGTTTTAAAATGGGATTTGGCAATAACATCTTCATCGGTTGTTTTATGCACCACAATTACAAACCTTACCACCCCGGTGTCGGAAAGAATTCTAATCTGCTCAAGCAGCTTTTTAGGATAGAGCTGAGCTTCGTCTAAAAGAATAATTATCTCTCTTTGTCCTTTTATTAATTTGCAAAAATCAACAAATGTGTTAAAATCGACTTTAGTATTATTTGGCATCGGCTTTTGTATTAAGATGTTAAAAAGCCTTCGGAAAAATTCCTCTTCATCAAGAAGAGGCGAATCGATAAAATGGAGCTCTTTTTGATATTTTTTCTTTTCATAGATTCTTTTTAAAAGCAAGCTTTTGCCTGTGCCCGGCTCACCGTATAAGAGCATTAGCTTAAACGGTTTTTCAAACGCCAGTTCCAGCTCTTCGTAAGCCATCATAGGACCTGGCAGTTCAACATAGGTATTTAAATTTATCTCATCTACAAAGCACTCTTTGGCTATTTCGAAATAACTCACTTGACGATACTCCTATATCCTAAACTTTTAAGGGACAGATTACTCTTTCCGACAATTCTAGGCGTAATTATAACAACTAATTCTTCAGTTCTTTTTATTTTTCTGCTTCTTTTAAATGCTTCACCTATAAGCGGTATTTTGCTAATTAACGGCACTCCGCTTTCTACGCTGCTTTCGGCAGTGGAAATTAATCCGCCCAATATTGCATGTTTACCATTTTTTACCTTAATTACAGTTGATATCTGTCTTCTTACTAAATCAGGCGGCATAGTTCTTGTGCCCGACTGTCCCACAGGACCGTCAGTTTCTGTAATTGATGGGTTTATTTTTAAAGTTATGGTTCCTCTTTCATCAATTTCAGGCGTAATATCCAGCAAAATACCTGCAAATACTGAATCTATCGATTCGCTGGTTGTTTTATCGTTACTTGCTCCTGTAGTTGTAATTGTACTGGTTGTTTTATAAAAAATCTCTTTACCTACGCTTATTAATGCCGGCTGATTGTTTAAAGTCATAACTTTAGGATTTGAAATTGTTTTTACAGTTCCTTGAGTTTTTAAATATTTAATTACATCATTAATTGTAGCATGTCCAAAAGTTTCAAAAACTTTAGCATTGCTAGGCCTTGTGTGTATTCCAAATTTCGCTTCGTTAATTCCTTCTTTAGAGTTGCTTTTCCATTCGCTCATATTTTTTTGGCTCATAGCATAAGAGTTTATTGAGAAATTTTCTAAACCGTACAGCTGGCTCCAATCTATACCTGTCTGCTTATCTTTATTTAAAGTTACCGATAAAATCTTTACATCAATTAATACTTGGGTTTTTACCTGTTTTGCCATAGAAGAGATATATTTTGCAACTCTTCTTATCTGTTGGGGTGTGCCTGTTACAGTAATTAAACCCGCTTCTGGGTCAACAATAGGTTCAGTTGGGTTATATTGCCAAATATTGCCGGCATTATCTGCCCATCCGTCTTTGACTTTTTTAAAGTGCATTGTGCCGTCACCTGCAGTCACTAAAATTCTGTGTATCTCTTCTTTCATTTTACTCCAAAAACTGAACTTATCGTTGCTGTTAATTGTCATGCCGCTTGTTGCAGTGGTACCTTTTCCTTTCGATTTGCCTGCATTTGCAATATTGATGTTTGCACTGCTGCTTCCTACCCTGTCGCTTGCGATATAGTGAACCTTAAAAGTTTTTGTAATCAAATAGGAGATAATCAACTTATTACCTACCAGTTTATAGCTTAAATCATTATCCTTTAAAACAACATTTAAAAAGTTTTTTAAATTTGTCTTTTTTAATTTAACATAATACAACTTCTGTTTCATTTTGTTTTGAGCTGCAGGATCTTTAACAACAACGCTTAAACCGCATGTTTCGGCAATATTATCTATAGCATCAGCTATTGAGAGTTCTTTTTTTATAGTAACTGAAAACAGTTCGTCTTTACAGCTGTTTGCATAAGCTGTGCTAAAACTCAAACCGGCACAAAGTAATAGTGTAGCTACTGTTTTTCTTTTCATTTTTTACCTACCTATTTTGATTTTGATTTTTTTTAAGTTATCTTTAAAAAAGATAAGCTTTGTTTTATTTCCATCTTTTAAAAAGACAGAATCATCCATAATGTCAATTAACTTATAAGAACCGACAAATTCGCCTCTGCCAACCCATTTCCCGTTAATAAACGCTTTATTGTTCATTATGGCAGTAAGATAAAAGGTATCATTTTGAGGCTTGGCAATTACAGTTGTATTGTTCTCTTTTGTGCTGTTGTTTTCCACTTTAATAACCCTTGGCATAGGCGACTCTATTGATAAAAGCTTCTCTTTGGGTATAGTTGTTTTTCTTTTAGATTCAATCTGTTTTACCATAGTGTCAATTTCATCAGCAAATAAAAAAAGTGTGCCTACAGCCAAGATTGCTAATGGTAACTTTTTCATGGCTTTATCCCCCATACAGACAGGTTAACATCCGCTATCGGTGTGCTTTCTGTTGCTTCAAGTTTAACATTACTGATATTTGCAACAAGCTTTGTCTGCTCTAAATCATTCATAAAAGAGAGTATTTTTGAATACTCTCCCTGGCACTTAATTTCTACATCAAGTACTTTTCCAAAAGTTGTATTTTGTTCAAAAGTTTCATTTGTAATATTATAAATTTTTAAATTGTTATTTTTTGCTTTTACTGTAATATTGTGTAAAAATTTAGACCAGTTATCTTTTGTGTATAAAATATTGCTCAATTTTCTCATAGCACCGTCTAATTTAGAGAGTTTGTTTCTGTAGCTATTAAGTTCTACTCTCTTTTTTACCAATTCTTTATTAAGTTTTTTAATATGGTAGTTTCTGTCTCCGTTTACTGTGATGCTTCTTAAGTAATTTTTGGCATCTTTTATTTTTTTGTTTAAACTTTTATTAATATTTTGCTGATTTTCTCTATATTCTGTAGATATAGGAGAAAGCACGCTGTATAATCCAAATCCTATTACAGCGGCAACTAAAATAACCATCATCCAAACTTCTGTAGGTTTTTTGCTGTAAAAATAGTTGTCTAATTTGTCTAAAAAGTTCATCATTTACTCTCCGTAAAATTTACTTTCAAAACCCCTTTATAGAGTTTCTCTTTATCATCATAAGTGATATCTTTAATATCCACATACGATATTTTTTTGTTAAATTTTTCTACCAGTTTTTTAATAAATGCTGTAATCTCTTTATCATTTTTAGATTCAACTTCGATTTTATATTGGGTGTCGTTTATCTCTATAGAACGGCTTTGAATATCGAAACCTTTTATTATATTTGTAATTAAAGCCAGCTGCTCTGATCTTAGCTGATAATTAAATTTTTGGCTGTAAACATTTTTAAGTTCGCCTTTTTTGTTTTGATATAAATTGCTTATTTGTTTCAAGCTTTTCTCTAAAGCTTTTAATTCATCTTTTTTCTTTTTTATTTCATTTTTATATTTATTTGCTTCTGCAGTTAAGCGCATCTCTTTCTTTTTTAATATGGTGTTTTTTGCCTGCAGCGACATACCCACTGCATAATCGTAAACAACCGGGATTAAAAAGATAGCTGTCGTAACAAAAGTTGCCAGAAGTATTTTTCCAGCAGGTCTTTTGCTTAAAGGCGCCGGTTTTGGAAACGGGGTTAAATTAGGCAGTTCAAGCATGCCTGCCTGCATAGCTTTGGCGCTCATAGCCATAAGCGCATGCATAGGGTCTATTAAAACTTTCGGGTCTTCATCGGAATAAGTAGAAGAGATTGGCTGACAGTTGTCACCAGAGTATATAAAGGTTTTTACATACTCCTCTATTTCATATAGATAACCTATGCTAAAACCTAAAAAAACATTTCCTACTTCGAGTCTGAATTTTTCATATCTGTTTTTAATAATATTTACCACAATATCATTAATCTCTTCGAAACATTGTCTAAAAATATTTTTCAAGAATGACTGCTGTGTTGCATCAAACCCTTCAAAGCCTTCTTTAGAAAGCCTGTTGATAAACTCTTCTTTAGAAAAAGGCACATCTTGTGCCATTTTGCAAAATTTATCATAAATCTGTTCTATTGAGTAATTGATAGATTTAGAATAAAGATACTCCCCTTTATTATAAAAGGTAATAAAAGTATCATATTCTCCAAAATATATAAACAGGTCTGTGGTTTTTCCTTTTAATTTTCCTTCACTGTATAAAACTTTAAACAGAAGCTGCTGTGCTACTATGTAATCGATATATCTTATAGATTTAGCCAGTGGTGCAAAAGTCTCTTTTAAAAATTTGCTGTCTGAAATTAAAACTTGATATTTAATATTGTCATCAATAAGGGCAGTCTTTACAGGATGAATTTCATATTCAACTGCCGGATCTAATCTTAACTCTTCGTAAACTTTATCTGTAACATAATCCAAAAGATGTTCTTGCGGCAAATTTATGCTTACATCAACTTCTGCAATGTTAAAATCTCTGTTTGCAAAATATCCGATAGAGATATCATTTTTATTTGCTTTTAATTTTTTTAAATAAGAGAATTTACTCCCTACAACTTTAAAAAACAGATTGCCGTAAACATCAATAGTGACTATAGATGGAGTTTTTGATACACTCTTTTTTTTCACGTTTACATCCTAAAAATTAATCTTTTTACTGATTATATATTGTATAATATTAAAAAATACTTAAAAATTTTTATTTTTTAGTATAAAATTGGTATAAAATAGTTATTTACTTCAAAATATCAGTTTTATATTCAAGAAACAGATTTTAATATTAACTTTTTTGTTAAAATTGCTTAAAACCCAAACAATTTTGCATTAGGAGGTAGATTAATTTGTTGGTCCAGGCAGCAGAGGCATTGGAAGAAAACATAACTGTACCTGCTAACCAAAGCGGTCAAAACAGGTAAATCAAATAAAGCTGCCCAGAAAAAAGGCTTTACTGCAGCTTTGGCTGCCAATGGCCAATACAGATATCGTATTGCTAATGCAAATTTTGGGTTCAAGCTAATACTGGCTGCTTTTTATTAGTTTTGCATTTCCTTTCATAAGCATAATATAAGTTTTTTTGTTATTAAAATCGCTTTCTACCCTAATTTCGGTATCATTAGATTCTTTTTTTATTTTATCACCTTTATTAACTTCATATTTTTTATTTTTTTGCAGCTCTATAATCCTGTTGCTTGCAGATTTTAAATTTTCATTAGGCAGGCTGTTGCCGCTTTCGCATCCACTAAAAAAAACGATAGCACCGATTAAATATAAAATTTTTCTCATTTTTCTTCCTTTAGAATGTTAAATAATCTGTTTTCATTTTCAAATCTATCTTTAAAAAATTCTCTTTTACTTCAACTCTGGTTCCATTTGGCAGTTTTTCTTTAGGAAGAGGAGTTTCACTTTCTTCCAATTTAATGCTTCCATCGTTAAACAGTTTAATTTTTGCTTTTTTATTTAAATTGAACTCTGTATAATTTTTATAAACTTCTTTGGTAAATTGGGTATAAATTTTTATAACACTCTCTATATTGCTGTTATCTATTATTGGAAAGTGATAAAAATTAATATCTTCTTTTGCTTTTACCATAACTGTAACAGTTGCTTGGGAAACTGCTCCGTTGCTGTCAGCAATTTTGTATACAAATGTATCGCTTCCGCTATACTCTTTATTTGGTATATATTTTATGCTGCTGTTTTCAATAACCGCTTTGCCGTTTTTAGGAGATGATATGCTCTTTATTCTTAATGCATCTCCGTCTGCATCAGTGTCGTTTTTTAATACATCGACAGTTACAGGAGTTTCATATTCTGTATAAGCAGTGTCATCTTTTGCAACAGGCGGAGTGTTGGGTTTTTCTTTGACTGTAACAGTTACAACGGCTTTACTCTTGCCTCCGTTGCCATCGCTTGCAATATAGCTAAACTCATCTTTTCCGCTAAAACCTC
>JALVXO010000113.1 GCA_027022775.1 Campylobacteraceae bacterium | reverse complement strand
AAGTTGTTAAATCTGATGCAAAAGGGACAGTTCACTACTTCTTGCTAGAGGGTGATTATTTAGAGTCAAAAGTTGATATTAAAGATGGCGAAGAGGTTACACAAAAAGGTCTTTTTGCCGTAATTGTCGATGATAACAACAGAGAGGCGGCGCGCCACTATATCGCAAGAGGCTCTATTATAGAAAAGGGTGCCGGCAATAAAGTAGAAAGAGGCGATACTATTGCCAAGCCAAAAGAGCAGACCCAAATTGTAATTGCCGAGTGGGACCCATACTCTGACCCTGTTATTGCAACAAGCAAAGGGGTTGTCCATTTTGAAGATATTATCCCTGGAGTTACGGCAGAAGAGCAGTTTGATGAATTAACAGGCGAGAGCAGGCTGACTCTGAATGAGTATATCTCTACAGCTTACAAGCCGACAATTGTAATTGCAACAGAAGATGGCGAAATTATCAAATACCAGCTTGAGTCTAAATCTCAAATTTTCGTGCATGACGGGCAAGAGGTTCAAGAGGCGGATATTTTGGCTAAAAAAGCAAAAGCGGCAATTAAATCAAGCGATATTACCGGGGGTCTTCCAAGAGTTAGCGAACTGTTTGAAGCAAGACGCCCTAAAGATATTGCCCTGATTGCTAAAATTGACGGAACTGTCCGCTTTGGCAAACCTATCCGCGGAAAAGAGAGAATTTACCTTGTAAGCGGAGAAAAAGAGGTTGAGTATATTGTTGACAAGGGTAAAGAGATTTTAGTTAGAGATGGCGACTTTGTGCACTCTGGAGAGCTTTTGACAAACGGGCACATCTCTAGCCACGACCTGCTAGAGGCGCTTGGAGAGAAGGCGCTTTTTGAGCATATAGTTTCAGAAGTTCAAAAAGTTTACCGCCGCCAGGGGGTTAACATTTCAGACAAGCATATTGAGATTGTTATTTCTCAAATGTTAAGACAGGTTAAAATTGTTGATAGCGGCGATACCAAATTTATCGAAGGTGATTTAATCTCTAAAAAGAGATTCTATGAAGAGAATGAAAGAATAATTGGCAGAGGAGGCCGCCCGGCAATTGCAGAGCCTGTACTTGTTGGTATTACAAGAGCAGCGGTAAATGCAGACAGTATCATTTCTGCCGCATCATTCCAAGATACCACAAAAGTGTTAACTTCCGCTTCAATTGCCGGTGCAATAGATAGATTGGAAGATTTAAAAGAAAATGTGGTAATTGGCCGCTTAATCCCTGTTGGAACAGGTATGATTAACCCAAAACATATCAAATTTGAATATGATGAAGAGGATGAATAGTAATTAAACCTTCAAAAGCGGAGCACCGCTTCGCTTTTTCCTTTTCTTTTATTAAGTTCTGCTATAATTTTTATAACTTTAAATTATTTTTCCAATTTTTGGTATAAAAGAGTATAGATGAAAAAAGAAGAGTTTATTGTGATATCTGTGCTGCTTTTTGTATTGACACTTGGTTTATTTAAATATACGGTAAAGGAAAAAGCAGAAATAAAAAAAGGTGTAATTTCTAGTAAAGAGAATAATTTAACTGCTTCTAGCGAACTTGAGTATATAGAAAAAGTAATAATTTACGGTTCTAACCGGCTAGGATACCAAAAAGAGGGAATGGAAGGCGGTTTTGTGCCTAAAGATAAAGCTGAAGATGTAGCTTGCTATGTGTATGAATTAAGCGGCAAAAAGTGCAAACACTCTTATGCAAAAGATGCCGGACTCTATTTTAGCAGCAATTGCGCCGGATGCCACGGTAAAGACGGCAAAGGTTTAAACGGCGCTTTTCCGGATTTAACTAGGTACCCTTTAGAGGGTTTTGCCAATTCTCTAAATTAAAATAAAATTTAGCTGCATATTTGGTTTAGTGATATGTTATAATAGCTGAAAAATTTTGGGTTGAAGGATATTAATGAAACTAAAGGCTCTTTTTTGGATAATTGTCTATTTGGGTGTATATTCTGTCTCTTTGCTGACAGATTTAAAAGCGGCAGGGGTTTGCAAGGGGATTTTTTGGATTTTGGGAGTTGCTCTAACACTTTATGCTTTGGCGCTTGCTGCGGTTTCTGGCAGAACTTTAAAGCTTTATGCCCATAAAGAGCCAAAAAGCGGTTTTGTGCCGGATAAATTTACAAATATAGGAATTTACTCCTGTATGCGCCACCCTATGCATTTGGGGATTGGGCTGCTCCCTTTGGGGATTTCTTTAATTTATGGGAATGTCGGCGCGGTTTTGGCAAGCGGCTGGGCGCTGGCAGCAGCTTTTTGGTTTGTGCTTGCTGTTGAAGAGCCGGAGCTTATAACTAATTATGGCAGTGAATATATCGATTATATGAGTAAAACGCCTCCGCTTAATTTTAACTTAAGATGTCTTGAAAACGGGCTTTATGCTTTAAAAAGTAAAGAGCCGATACAAGAGAATTCTAAAGTGGAAGTTAAAGGTTTCGAGGCAAAATATTACGATAGATTGATGGATATAATAACTTTAGGCTGGTATCGCAAATTTATAAAAGAGGCGATTGGGGATATAGAGCTTTTCAAAGGAGCCAAAGTTGCCGATTTTGGAGCTGGGACAGGTAGAAATGCTTTGCTTATGCATCCATACATTGGAAGCAAAGGTGAAATAGTCGGGTATGAAATCGGCAAAGAGATGAAAGAGCAGTTTCTGCAAAAAACAAAATATTTTAAAAATATCCATTTAGCGGAAAAATCTATTTTAGAACCGCTTAATGAAGATGAGAGGTTTGATTTTGTTTTTATCTCTTTTGTTTTGCACGGATTTACTCCGCAAAACAGAGAGAAGATAATAAAAAATGCATATAAAATTTTAAAAAGAGGCGGAAAATTTGTGATTTTAGATTACGGCAGTTTTGATATAGATAGCGCCTCTTTTATTTACAGGTTTGGCATTAAATTTATGGAGTGCCCGCTGGCGGAGCAGTTTATAAATAGCGATCTGGAAGGGATTTTAAAAGAGCATGGGTTTGGCGAATTTGAGCAGAAACTTTATCTTGGCGGCAAAATCAGGCTATTGAGTGCAAAAAAGGTTTAATATGTCTCAAAAAGACAGGATAAAATGGGAAAATAAATATAAAGAAAACCCCGATTTATTAAATGAGAGGCCGCCCTCTGGCGCAGTTGTTAAATATTTTGATAAATGCAGCGGCAATATGGCGCTAGATTTAGCCTGCGGTGCTGGAAGAAATACGCTTTTTCTAGAAGAAAAAGGTTTTTATATCGATGCTGTGGATATATCTGAAACTGCCTTAAAAATTTTAGCCGGCAGGATAAAAAGCGGCAGAGTAAATATAATCAGTGCCGATTTGGACAGTTTTTCAATAGATAAAAAGTATGATTTAATTATAAAATGCAACTATTTAGACAGAGAGTTGATAAACAGAGCCAAAGAGGCTTTAAAAAGCGGCGGTGTTATGGTTGTAGAGAGTTATGTAGAAGATGATGAGAACCAAAAAAGAGACTCAAACCCCGCTTTTTTGCTTAATAAGGGGGAGCTGCCGGGTTTTTTTAAGAGAGGTTTTGAAATTTTGGAGTATAATGAGTTTTGGAATGAGAGTTATGAAAAGTATAGAATGAAAAAGGCATTTATTGCGGTTAAAAAGAATTGAGTGCTCTTGAGAAAATGAAACATTTTTTATTTGTAGTTTTTCTGATTTTATCGGTTGTTTTTGGCTTTTTTGTTAAGCAAAATTACAAAAAAGAGTTTGTTCCGCTTAATATTGAGCAAGAGTTAAAAAGGGTTGCTACGCCGCAATTTTTAAATGAAAAAATAGAATCTGCCCTAAAAAGCGGCAATATTGAGGATGCTAAAGCTTATGCGGGCATTGCAAAGCGCTTAAATATTGCCATAAAAGCAAACTTGGCTGCAAAAATAGAGAGTGAAAACAGCGGAGTCAAAAAAGCCATAAGGGGTGTTAAAGATTTTGCAAAAGGGTTTATAAGCGGCAAAAGCACAAATATCTCCAGTTTAAGCGGAAGCGTGGCTTCCGATTTTACCCTTATAGGGGATTTGCGCGACGGTTACAAAGAGGGGAGAAAATATTTAAACAATCAAAATTACGATAAGTTTTTGCTTGGAATATCTTTAGTCGGCATAGCCCTGACAGCTTCTGAGTTTGCAACAATGGGGGCGACTGTGCCGCTCAAAGGGGGTGCAAGCGTGCTTAAAAGCGCATACAAAAGCGGCAAAATAACTGCAAAATTTGGCAAAGTTTTAGAGAAGAAACTTGCAAAAAGCGTAGATTTTAAATTGATAAAACAGGCAGATTTTAGTTCTTTAAAAAATACAAAAAAGAGTTTAAAAGCTATAGCAAAAAGTGTTGACCCAAAGCCGTTTAAGAGTCTTTTTAAAGAGTTAAACAGAGTTAGAAAAAACAGCTCTCTTACAGACAGTGTTGAGCTTTTAAAGTATGTTGAAAGCGAAAAAGATTTGCAAAAAATAGCCAAAATAAGCGCAAAATATAAAAAAGATACAAAAGGGGTATTTAAAATCCTTGGCAAAAGGGTTTTAAGAGGCGGAAAAATGGTGGTAAAATTAAGCAAAGAGCTTATTTTTGCCGCAATAGGTTTTATATTGTCGTCATTGGGGTTTTTGTTTTCAATTGTCAGTTTTATGTTCAGGCGCAGATAAACAGGTTACTCTATTTTTACTATCTGCCACTTTTTATTGTTGTAAACCGCTTTGTAAATGGTTCTAAACTTTTTATCGGTTTGGGCTATTAGAGAGTAGTTAAATTTAATAGCTTCTAAAATCAGGCTGTTTTTACCGTAAATTTTTATTTTTCTGATTCTTAAAGAGGGGTCTGGAAGTTCCAGTAATTTTTTAGGAGTTTGTGATAATTTTCCGTTTTCTATAGAAAAAGCATATAGCAAATTTTTTCTGGCACTCCCAGCTAAAAGGTATTTTCCGTTGCTGCTGTTTAATATTTTTAATGTCAGAGCGTCAAATCCACTGACTTTTTGAACAATTTTTTTAGTTTTAGGATTTATGTGAAATATTGTACCTGCTTCGCTTTTATAACTGCTTTTGTCTATAGAGCTGGCCCAAAGCGAAGAGTCTTTGCAGTCAAAATCTATAGAGATTAAGCCGTACGGATTTAAAGCATTTGGTTTTATTTCGTCAATTGTCAGCCATTTTTCTAATTTTCCGCTATTGGTATCAATTTTATAAACAGATTTTTGAAAATTAAAAGTGTTCTTTTTTATGCTTATATACGGATTTGGAACAAGATAGATATTTCCTTTTTTATCGATTGCATAAGTTCCCATCGCACCGAACTTTTCCCACTCTTTTAAATGCAGGTAGCTTTTTGATGCATAGTTGTAAAAAGCTACCCCTTTATAGCGTGTTTGGCTCAAATCTATAATAGGGCGTATAAACCTTGCTTTATATAAAAAATTTGGAATTTTTGCGCAAGATTTTGTTTTTTTAAAGTTTCCAATATCCAAAATTTCAGATTTTTCCCCGCTGCCTTTTGGGGAATCGTTAAGAACAAAATAGCCTGCTGTCAGTAAAAAAAGCGCAACTGCAATTACAGGGATAAATTTTTTCATTTACTGCCTTTTATTTTTTTAAAATAATATCATTTTTTGGAATTAATTTACTTAAATAGCGGTATAAAATTCTATGTTTGCACTTATTTTGGTTGTAATTTTATTTTTATTGATTAACTCTTTTAAATATATTTTAGAGTTATCATCAAAAAGAGCCTCTATATCATCTTTTGTGAGCGGGCGGCGTTTTAAGGTTTGGAGAATTTGCTCTTTTGTGTAAGAAAATTTGGCTTGGCTGCCTGTATGTTTTGCTGCAATTGCGATATTTAATGCAGGGTCAAACTGCAGGCTTATTTTATAAATTTCGCTGTAGCTTAAAGGTTTTACATCAAATGCCGGCGGGCGGTCTATTGTGCCTATATCGACCCTTGCTGGTTTAAGCTCTTTTAAAAAGCTGTTTAACTGCTCTATCTCTTTTTTTGAATCATTAATGCCTTTAACAAAAAGTATCTCTATTATCAAATTTCCGCTGTATCGCTTTTTAAACGCAAGCATCCCTTTTTTAATCTGCTCTAAATCAACACTTTTGCCTGGCCTGTCTAACTTTTTAAAACACTCTTTGCTTGCGCAGTCTAGAGAGAGTTTTACCGTATTAAGTTTTGCAAGCGCTTCTTGAATTTTAGGGTCGGCTATTGTGCTGCCGTTGCTTAAAATCAAAGTTTTAACACCCCCTTTTATTTCATTTATTTTATCTATTAGTTGGTTTAAATGGGGGTAAAGAGTGGGCTCGCCGTTGGCTGTTAGGGTTAGGGCATCTATATCTTTATGCTCAATTAAAGCCGATTTTATTTGCGAAATTATCTCTTCAACCGGCACAGTATCGCTTTGAGTGTCTACAACTTTTGCAGATTTTAATTCGCAGTATAGACAATCAAAATTACACTGCTTGACATTTGGGCTTAAATCAACCCCAAGCGATTTACCAAACCGGCGCGAATTTACGGGACCAAAAATTATGCTCAAAACAGCTCCTTTAATTTAGGGGTGAGGATTTAGGAAATATCCGTTATATCCGGATTATGGAAAAAATATTTTTCTAATTTCTAATCTCTCTTCTCTAAAAGAGCCCTGGATTCCCGCTTTCGCGGGAATGACGATGAGCCAAATCTTCTTGTCATTCCTGCGAAAGCAGGAATCCACGGTCTTTGCAGCCGATATATGCTGCATCCTATTTTCCAGGCAGCACAACGCTAAAACGTCGGGGTGAGGACACCCTGACCTACGTTCGGATTACGGAATACGGATTACAGATTACAGATTACGGAATTAAAATTATCCATTATCAATTATCCTCAACCCTATCTTTTTTTGCAATCCGTAAAGCTCATAACGTACCTCTTTTGCGGTTTTTGAGTGTTTAGGGTTTGTAAGTTTAAACGCCTCTTCTAAAACGCGGGCTGATTCTAGGGCTCTTGAGAAGTTTGCATCGATTATATCTTTTAGTGAATCTCTTTTAAGTTCGCTATTTGTGGACTCTTTAGCGACATCACCTTCGATATCGCGGTATTTAAGGCGATTTATATCATAAAGCGGGGTGAGTTTATGGCGCAGGTTTTTAAAATTGTAACTTAACTCTCTGTTATCAAAAATGTAGCGCTGTACATCTTCTAAGAGGCGCAAAGCCTCCCGAAGACGGTTTAAATTTGCATCTATTAAGCGCTCTATTTTAGCATTAGTCATTATCGCTCAAGCCTAAAAACTGCAAAATAACTGTAAACATATTTAAAAAGTCTAAATATAAGCTAACAGCTGCATCTACCGGAGAATCGTAAGCGCCGTTTGCGATATTTTGCGTATCGTAAATAGTAAAGAGCCCAAAGAGCAAAAGAACCGCCGCATTTATAATTACAGCCAGCATACTGTTGCCTAAAAAGATGTTAATTACAGATGCAACAAGCACAACTATAAGCGTAATAAACAGCGGTTTGCCCCAGCTGCTAAAATCGGTTTTAGAATTAATTGCAAACAGGCTCAAAGCGCCAAAAAGCACTGCGGTAGAAAGAAATGCATTACCAATAACTCCTGCTTTGCCTGCCCCTATAAACATAGCAAAAAGCGGAACCAGCGATACTCCTGTTAGGAATGTAAAAACAAAAAGCATTATCATATTAAGTCCCGGCTTTCCGCGCGACATGCTTAATCCAAAAAACAGAACCAAAAGCTCCGCACCAAAAATCAGCCATCTAAATTTTACAACTGTTGCAACAAACGGCAGTGTTAAATATGCCCCAAGTGCCGCAACTATCATGCTTAATCCAAGCAGCTGATATGTTTTTTTCAAAAAGTCAACCCTAGCAGCGCTTAAAGAGCTGCTCCTCTCTTGTGCTGCAGTGTAATCTCTTTCGTATAAAGCCATTTATGCTCCTTTTTTATTTTTTTTTAGTAAGTTTACCAAATTGTAGCAAATTTTATCAAAAATTGCTAAACTTTTTTGCTACTTATGTTACAATTTGCAAAAAAAAGAGTATCTATGGCAAGAGAAGAGATAGAAAAAGCTGTAAAAATAATTTTAGAAAATGTCGGCGAAGACCCAAACAGAGAGGGTTTGATTAAAACTCCGCACCGCGTGGCAAAAAGTTTTGAATTTTTAACAAAAGGTTACAGCCAAGACCCAAAAGAGATACTCCAAAGTGCGCTTTTTACCACAACAAACGATGAAATGGTGCTTGTTCGCGATATTGAATTTTACTCTCTTTGCGAACACCATTTGCTGCCAATAATTGGGCGGGCGCATGTAGCTTACATACCTGAGGGCAAAGTGGTGGGTTTGAGCAAAATACCGCGGGTTGTTGAGGTTTTTGCAAGACGGTTGCAGATTCAAGAGCAAATGACAGAACAGATTGCCGATGCTATAGCCGAAACTATTAATCCAAAAGGGGTTGCAGTGGTTCTGCAGGCGCGCCACATGTGCATGGAGATGCGCGGCGTGGAAAAGATAAACTCTACCACCGTAAGCTCAGCGCTCCGCGGGCTTTTTAAAAGCGATTTAAGAACCAGAAATGAATTTTTCAACCTAATAAACGCCCACGCGCCGAGTAATTTTTAAAGAGGCGTTGATTTTAACCCGCAAAAGTAAAAATTCAACGCCCTTAAAAAAAGCTTTTCTTAAAATTTTTCTCTTACCTTTAATGTATTATCCTCTTTTACTGGCTCTGTCCATTCTTTTAACTTTTTCCCAATTTCTGGATGTCTTAATTTTCTTAATGCGGATTGTTCAATTTGTCTTATTCTTTCTTTGCTAATTCCTAAAATTTTGCCTATTTCTTCGAGTGTAAGTTCCAATCCGTAGCACTCTTTTTTCATTAAGATATAGTTAATTCTTGCCATATTGCCTTTTGCTTTTAACAACTCTTCGTAACAATTCATTTACAATCCTTTTATGAAATTATGTTCTATTGTTTTTAGAAAAGTGTTCAAACTTTTGGCCCTTTCGTTTTAGAGTACAGATGCAACGCCGTGCAAAGCAGTGAGGGCAAAGTGGCTTATTTTTGTTTATTAACCCAAATTTTGCATTAGAATTAGCAAAGATTTGGCAAATGCTTTAGTTTAGGGTGTTTGCAAAAATCTTGAGGTTAATCCGAAGGTTAATTAATGGATTTTTGTAAATGCCATAAGCTAAATGATTTGTTAAAGGTTGTTAATTTCTAATGCAAATTTTGGGTTTAATATATTTATTTTATCAAATAATCTTTAAACATTAGTTTAATCCGCTTGAATCGGGCAGTCTTTGAAGTTAAAAGTTAAAAATTAAAAGTGAATAGTTTGGATTTTTTTAATCAGAAACAAATCATTCACTATTCACTATTCGCTGCTCACTATTAACTATTAATTGCGCAAGCTTTGGCGTCTGCTATGCAAAGCTTTGCTTCGCATAGACGCAGCGCCGTGTGCTAAAAAACATAAAGTCTAACGCCAAAAAGAAACAAATCCCGTCATTCCTGCAAAAGCAGGAATCCACAGTTTTTTAAATCAGGAAAGAAGCATATCCTGTAATTTTAGTGCAGAAAAGCAAAAAAGTTAAAAGTTAAGCCCTGACCCTTAAAAAGAAGTGAAAAGTTAAAAATTAAAAGTTAAAAGTTTTGGTGTTTTACATTTAATTATTTTTTAAAGTATTTATACTACTTACCAACATCTTAATAATTTCTTCTACATTTTGATTAATATCATCAAAACTTTTTTGGTTTAAATAGTTACAATCTAATAATAATCTTAACCAATATCTGCATTCATTGGCTTCTTTTAAAGAAATTTGCAATTTATTAATAAAATCAGCTTTAGATTGAGCAAATTGAGCTTCAGCAATTAAAGCACCAATTGCTGTTCCTGAACGTAAAACTTGCTTACATAAAGTATACTCTTTGAAAGTTTTTGTTAAATATTTGTTTAAATTAACTATTCTGATTGCAAATTTATAACTTTTTTGCTCTAATACACTATCCATAAAAATATTATAGCAAAATTAAAATCATTCAAAAAAATAATTTCAAACACTCATTAACTTTTAACTATTCACTATTAACTTGCGCAAGTCATGCCTACGCGGTTCGCTTTGCTCACAACGCTCCGGTTTCGACTCTACAAACAACAAGCAGTTGTCGTTTGCTTAACGGGTCTCACCCCTTAAATCGGGCAGTCTTTGAAGTGAAAAGTTAAAAATTAAAAGTGAAAAGTTTAGATTTTTTAATCAGAAACAAAAATTAACTTTTAACTCTTCACTATTAACTATTAACTTGCGCAAGCATAGTCCCCTTAAGTCGGGTCGGGTTTGTCTGTTTTTTTAAGTTTATTGGTAATTGTTGCTTTTTGGGCGTCTGCTATGCAAAGCTTTGCTTCGCATAGACGCAGCGCCGTGCGGAGCTACGAAAGCAAAGCAGTTTGCTTTCGCTTAACGCTCCTCCTCCCCTTAAATCGGGTCGGGTTTGTAATACAGTTGAACTTGTTTTAGATGTATTGCGTTATTTGGTCTCAATCCCCTTAAATCGGGTCGGGTTTGTAATCTTAAAAAGCTCTCTAATGAAGAGCTAAAAGCAGTTCAAGTCTCAATCCCCTTAAATCGGGTCGGGTTTGTAATATAGCCCTGAAGAACTCATAAAAGAGTTTAATGAGTCTCAATCCCCTTAAATCGGGTCGGGTTTGTAATTGCTATTGCAGTTAAGAAAGAAAACAAGAAACTCGTCTCAATCCCCTTAAATCGGGTCGGGTTTGTAATTTATTAGGGATAATTCCCTAATAACAATAAGAGTCTCAATCCCCTTAAATCGGGTCGGGTTTGTAATTTGAGTTCTTTTGTTTTTATTGTTATAGTATCCGCGTCTCAATCCCCTTAAATCGGGTCGGTTTTGTAATATAAGAAACAACAATTTAGTTGTTTCTTACTTTGACCGTCTCAATCCCCTTAAATCGGGTCGGGTTTGTAATTGGAATGATGCAGTCAAAAGAGGGCTAGAAATAAAGGCGTCTCAATCCCCTTAAATCGGGTCGGGTTTGTAATTAAATAAATTTTAAAGGAGTTAAAGAAATGGACTTCGGGTCTCAATCCCCTTAAATCGGGTCGGGTTTGTAATTGAAGAGAAAAAAGTGGTTAAAACTTATCTATTGGAAGTCTCAATCCCCTTAAATCGGGTCGGGTTTGTAATGTCTAATGTTATTGTTTTGGATTTAGATACAGAGTCTCAATCCCCTTAAATCGGGTCGGGTTTGTAATGCAAGAATGAGCAGAGATAATCACGACAAATCAGAGTCTCAATCCCCTTAAATCGGGTCGGGTTTGTAATTCAAGCTTGTCTCAATTGAAGCCACGCTTTATGAGTCTCAATCCCCTTAAATCGGGTCGGGTTTGTAATTCAAGCTTGTCTCAAT
>JALVXO010000112.1 GCA_027022775.1 Campylobacteraceae bacterium | reverse complement strand
GTTTGATGAAGCTTATTTTCCATATTTGCTGGCTGTTGCTCTGTTTATATCCATTCTTGCGCTCATTTTAAATTATGCACTTAAGAAATTTAGAAAATATAGATTAAGGTATTGGAAAAGATGGAAATTAATCGTTGTGCTTTTGGGGTTGTCCGTAGGGGTGCTTATTGCTTTAGTGCCGGAAATAAAAGGGGTCGGTTATGAGTATGTGGATAAAATTTACGCCAATCAATACAGTGAATTTAATGCATTTGAAATTGCAGCGGCAAAAATTTTAGCAGTTATTTTAAGTATCGGCAGCGGGGTTTTTGGAGGATTGATGTCCCCTTCTATTTTTATAGGCTCTTTTGGAGGTGTCTGGTTTGGAGATTTGCTTGCACAGTTAAACCCATATTTAGACCCCAGAACTTTTGCTCTTATAGGGAGTGCTGCAATGCTTGCCGGTATTGCCAAAGCACCGTTAAGAAGCTCTGTTATTATAACCGAGCTTACCCACTCTTACCAGCTTTTGCTGCCAATTTTAATAACTTCTGCAATGACCTCTTATCTGCTTTCTAAAATGGAATCGGGTTCATACTTTAAAAGAAGCCTTTTGCAAAAAGGGATAGATATAGAAAACGAAGGGGTAAGCAGCTTTCTTAATAAATGCAGGCTGGAGCGGTTTGTAGAAAAAGTCAGACCGGTATCACCGGAACTCTCTTTAAAAAAAGTTGTAAAAGCCTTTAAAAAAGCGCATATTAACTATCTGGCAGTTGTAAATAAAGAAAACAAGCTTATTGGGGTAATCTCTTTAAGAGATGTCAGAAAAAGCACTCTGTTTTCCAAAAAAGATTTAACCATCCAGGATTTAATGAGCCAAAACCCTTTTGCAATCCATAAAAACCATAGAGTAGAAAATATTTATAAAGCCCTCTCTTTGTTAAATGCCAGCCACATACCTTATGTAGATGAAGATAATACCTATCTTGGAATGCTTAATATGAATGCACTTATTAAAGAGTTAACCCTTCATCAGCAGGCGTTTGAGTTGAGGAACAGGATTGAGGATTAAGTTTAATCTAGGAATTATATTAAAAAGGTGTAATATTTGCAGATTTTTTTATGGTATAATTGCACAAAAACAGCTTTGTTAACAACTTAAAACTTTTTTATAATATAAGGCGTAAATATTTTATTTTCACAACTTTCTTTAGTCATTATAAGGTATAATTGCGTATTTTAAAATTATTATAAAGGTTTAATCTTGGAAAATTCAGATATGAATAAGCGACTGCTTACAGCACTTTTGTTATCTTCTTTGGTTTTGGTGGTTTACAGTTACTTTATGCCAAAGCCGCAAAAACAGAATTTAGAAGCAAACAAAACCCAGGTTGTAAGCCGCACAGAGGCAAAAAGCGCCCCTAAAGCGCCTAGCAGCGCAAATGTTTCTGCCCCGCAAGAGAGTGTCAAAAGCGCCCCGGCTGCTCAAGCGGATAACTCTAAAATTATTGCTACAGTAGAAACCAAAAAATACACGCTTAAATTTGACTCTTTAGGAAGAATCGATTCTTTGGTTTTAAAAGAGAAAAAGTATAAAACTTCAGACAATAAACCGCTTGATATTATCAATAAAAAAACTGTAAAACCTTTAGAGGTGAGATTTAAAGATGCAAAAATCAACCAGCTTGCATTTTCAACAGACTATACCGCCAGTGTTAAAAATTTAGATGCCTCAAGCGGGGCAAAAGAGATTGTTTTAGAGCAAAATCTTGGCTCTTTTAAACTTAAAAAAATTATAAAATTTTATCCGGATGGAAATTATGACTTAAAGGTGGAAGCGGATAATCAAGAATTTTTTATCACTCCAGGATTTAGGCCTACAGTTGATAAAACCCGCTATCTGACAGTGCGCGGCGTTTTAATTTATGATACAAACGGTGTTTCTACAACTATTGAAAAAGGCAAAATAAAAGAGGATAAAATATTTAACAATGCAATAATAGCAGCAGCGGTTGACAGATATTACACTTCGCTTTTAATGAAGAAAAATGGCACTATTTCAGCTCTGGTTACAAAATCTGGCATTAAAGGGTATGAAGATGAGCCTTTAGTTTTTGTAAGCGTCAAAGGAAAAGAAAATTTTATCGGCTACACCGGTCCTAAAGAGTGGAAACTGTTTAGTTCTATAGATAAAAGACTTGAAAATGTTATTGAGTTTGGCTGGTTTACTTTTCTGGCAAGACCGTTTTTTAAAATCACGCTGGCAATTTACAATTTTGTAGGCAACTGGGGATGGGCTATTGTGCTCTTTACCATTCTGGTAAAACTTGTGCTCTTCCCGCTCTCTTACAAAGGGCTTATGTCTATGCAGAAAATGCGCGACCTTGCCCCTAAAATGAAAGAGATAAAAGAGAAATACGGCAACGACCCTGCAAAAATGAACCAGCAGATGATGGAACTTTACAGAAAACACGGCGCAAACCCTATGGGCGGATGTCTGCCTATGCTGCTGCAAATACCAATATTCTTTGCGCTATACAGAATGCTTTTAAATGCAGATGAACTGCAGGGGGCGCCGTGGATTGGCTGGATTACAGACCTTTCGCGCCAAGACCCTTACTTCGTGCTGCCTATTTTAATGGGTATTACAATGTATATTCAGCAAAAGCTGACACCAAACAATATGACAGACCCGATGCAGCAGAAAATTTTCCAGTGGCTGCCGGCAATAATGACAATTTTCTTCCTGACATTCCCGT
>JALVXO010000111.1 GCA_027022775.1 Campylobacteraceae bacterium | reverse complement strand
GTGCGCAGGCAAGCGACACTACAATTGCAGCAACAGTTAGCAAAGTGGAATCGATTAAGAAAAAAAGATAATGGGAATTGCCAGTTACTTATCTCAAAGCAGTGCGATAACTATTATAGTTATTACCGCACTATCGATATATTTTATTGCTACATTCTCTATTTTTATCTACCGCTACAAAATTGTAAACAAGCGGCTGGAGATGGAGCATGCCTCTTTGGCATCTCTTTATACCAGCAGCGAAAAAGAGCCAAGCAGAGACTCTATACTTTATAATTACATAAACCGTTCAGAAGGTAATTTAGATAAAATATTAAAAGCGGCTATTAATGATACTATCAGAGTCAGCACCAAAGGTTTGACACAGCTTTCAATAATAGCTTCCACCTCTCCGTTTATTGGACTGTTTGGAACAGTTGTAGGTATTTTGGAGGCATTTGGAAGACTGGGGAATGTTAAAAGCGCATCTTTAAATATTGTTGCGCCGGCAATTAGCGAAGCGCTCATTGCTACAGCTGTCGGTATTTTTGTTGCAATATTTGCTTATGCATTCAATTTGCTTTTAAAACGGAAAGTGTATGAGTTAAACTCAACTTTGGAATCGGCCGCAGAGATAATTGTCAGCAGGAACGGCAAGTGAAATTCAATTGGGATGACAATCCGGATTTAAATATTACCCCTTTTGTTGATGTTATGCTGGTTTTAATGTCTATTTTGATGGTTACTGCACCCACTATGACTTATGAAGAGCAGGTGGATTTGCCGCAGGGAACTCAAACCAAAGAGGCGAAAAAACTTGCTGAGATAACCATAAGAATGGAAGCCAGTGGCAGAATTTCCCTTTATGTAAATGGCAAAAAAAGAGACAGTTACAGCACAATCCGCGATTTTAGAGATAATTTTATGCTAAAATCAAATGAATTTAACCTCAATTCTACAGTTTACATTGATGCTGACAAAAGTTTAATCTACGAAAAGGTTATGGAGCTTTTAAAAAGCGTAAAAGATGTAGGGTTTACCAAAGCTTCACTGATTACACTATGAACAGGTTAAAATTAGAAGCAATTGTAACTTCTGTTGCACTCTATCTTATTGTTGTGGTGGCAATAATGTTTGGCGCAATTTATGAGCCAAGCACTCCAAAAGCAAAAAATTATGTTGTAAAGAATAGTGAAATTATCGAAGTATCATTGGGTAAACCAATTTCTCATAAGAGTTATAAAAGATTAAAGTCTAAAAGTAATAAAAAAGTTAAAAAGAAAAAACAGAAGCCGCCAAAAAAGGTGCGCAAAAATGACCATAAAAAACCTCCTAAAAAAGTGCGCAATATTGTTCAGAAAAAACCTGCAAAAAAAGTTGTTAAAAAGAGTAAAAAAGTTGCAAAAAAGGCTGAAAAAAAGCGTGTTAAACCAAGTGCCAGCTCTCTATTTAGCAAACTGCCAAGCAATATAAAAGATGACGCGCCGGCTGCAAAAGCTGAACCTAAAGGGAATGCCGGAAAGTCGTTAAAAAAAGCCAATCAGGCAAAAGGGGTTGTAAACAGATATTTTGCAAAAGTTCAAAACACTCTGCGCGGCTGGCCTGCACAGAGCAACTTTGTGGGCGAAACAATCAAAGTTGAGCTGACAATTTATAACAATGGAATGTTCGATTACAAAATTTTGCGCCGCTCCCTGAATCCTGAATTTAACAATGCCCTAAAAGAGTATTTAGAGCAGCTAAAAAAATTCGGCTTCGGCCCGCACAATAACCCAACCCCTTACCACATAATCGTGGAGTTTGTGGCTAAAGGGTGATTTTAGTGAATAGTGATAGTGAATAGTTTGTAGGGGCAGACCTATGTGTCTGCCGAAGTGCGGCAGAAATATTTATTTCTCTTGTCCCAAAGCTCCAGCTTTGGGATGGGTATTAGGATATTGACAAATAACACAAAACTATTTTGGCTCTAATATATGGGTTACGAAGCTGGAGCTTCGTAACCAGTAAAACTTGATGTAACAATACAACAATCTAAAACATTGATTTATTATCTTTTAATGCACATAATATCCATAATAAGAAAGAATTATCCAAAAAGTTGTAGACCCACTAAAATTTCTGCATGACTTTTGCATATTATAACTTTTTAAGGCATAACATGCATTACTTCGTATACCTTCTCTGCAAACTCTTTGCAAGCCATAATCTTTAAGTGCATAGCAGGCATCGGTTTTTGCACCTTCTCTGCAAACTCTTTGCAAACCATAATCTTTTATTGCATAACATGCATCTCCGCCTGTTCCTTCAAGACATACCTTTTGCGGAGCATACTCGCTAATTCTATAACATTTATTTTTGGATATTCCTCTAAATCTATTTTTTAAAATATTTCTTACCGTATTTGCATTATTGCAAGCTTCACTTACTCCTTTTGAACATCCTTTATCTAAATAAACTAATGCTTCGTTTAAATCTTTATTTACACCCTCTCCATTACCATACATCATACCCAAAAAGTAACACCCTTTTGCACTCCCTAGTCTGCAGGCTTTACGATAATATTTGACAGCTTTATAGTCATCGATTGAAATATCCTTATCTCCTTCATCAAACATAAGACCCACTTTCAAACATGCTAAAGCATCTTTATTATCGTTACACCAAGATTTTAATAATTCAAGAGGAGACCGTTCATAATTCCGTGTCAGCTTAATTGAATTATATCATAACTTTAAAGCTTCATCCAGTCTTCCCTCAAAGAAAATGGCCAGCTGAGAGAGTGTTAAATTCCAGTT
>JALVXO010000110.1 GCA_027022775.1 Campylobacteraceae bacterium | reverse complement strand
GAGCCGAAGAGCTTGGCAAAGATATAAGCGAATTAAGTTACGAAGAGTTAAGCCAAATAGATGAGCGCTTTGCCAAAGATGTAACAGAAGTTCTAAATATCCAAAACTCAATGAATGCCAGAAACTCATTAGGCGGAACCGCAACCAATAGAGTGCAAGAGCAGATAGAGTTTTTTGAAGAGTGGCTAAAATCCAATAGTGTATAAAGCTTATAACTAAAAGCCAAAAACATAAAAACAGGTTCCTTTAATACCCTGTTACCAAGCACCAACGCATCTGATGCACCTTCTAATGCAAAATTTGGGTTAAATCTTGTTAAACTATGAATTCTATCATGTTTATTATTATAATCTAAAATTTATTGATTTTTAAGTTTAAATTATAAATAATAGGTTTGGTTTTTATATTAGAGGAGGATAAAATGAAAAGAGTTATGTTTTGCATAATTGCAATAGGGGTTTTATATGGCGGTTGTCCGCCTAAACAAATACACAGAAAACCGGACAAAGTTTTGAGTAAAAATGGCTGGACATTAAAAATTTGGATTACTGCAAAAGGAACAAGAAGCCAAGGTTATGTAAGTCACCTTTATTATAAAGGCAAAGAGATTTGCCCAAAAAATTGGTTAATAACCCCTTTTGGCAAATTGCAGTATAAAGATAGTAAATATCCATGGGGATGGCACGGCTGGGAATTAAAAGGGGTTAATTTTAATCAGAATTATAGCAACAGCAGTGAACTTGATGAATTTGCAAGCGGTTTTTCAATAGCTGGAAAATGGAATACTTCTTTTGGAAATTTAGTTTTAAGAGTAAATAAAAACGGCGGAGTAAGCGGAAGTTATACCCATGACAAAGGAGAGCTTACAGGAAAATTAAAAGGCAGAGTGCTGTATTGCAAGTGGAGTGAAGCACCAAGTTATGCACCTCCAAAAGATGCCGGTGAATGCAGATTTGTTTTTTCTAAAGATGGAAAATCTTTTAAAGGAAAATGGCGGTATGGATTTGGCGGCAAATCGTGGAATGGAAATTGGACAGGATATAAAGTTTCCTCAAAAGGGTTTAAATAATTTAATAGACAAAATTAGCGGTATTGTTTTATAAAAAGAAATATTTTTCCTGCCGTTTTTTATATTCTGCTACAATACTGTATGGCAAAGGGTATAAGTGATTTGGAGAGTATCGATAAACCGAGGGAAAAGCTGTTAAAAAGGGGTGTTAAGGCTCTTAAAGATTATGAGCTTACGGCGCTGCTTTTAGGGAGCGGGGTTAAAGGGAAAGATGTTTTAAAACTCTCTAAAGAGATAGTTAAAATTTTTAAAAAAGATTTTGCGAATTTAAACTTAGAAAAGCTTTTAGAGGTTCACGGGCTGGGAACGGCAAAAGCTTCGCAGATTGTGGCAGCAATTGAGCTTGCCAAGCGCTACCTGATTAAGCAAAACAGAAAAATTTTAACCCCGCAGGATGTATATGATGAGTTGCGTGAGTATTGCTCTAAAAAGCAGGAGTATTTTTTAGCAATATATCTTGACGGCGCGAGCCATATCTGTTTTAAAAAGATTATAACAATTGGAATTTTAAACCAGAGTCTTGTTCATCCCCGCGAAGTTTTTGCCCCTGCAGTAGAGAACCGCTGTGCCGCAGTTATAGCAGCCCACAACCACCCAAGCAACACTTTAAACCCCAGCCAAGCCGACATAGATATAACCAAAAGGCTAAAAGAGAGCGGCAAAATATTAGGAATAGAACTGCTTGATCATGTAATCCTGACAAAGAGCGGTTATTTGAGTTTAAATGATATGGGATTAATGTAAAAACACTCCGCTGTGTGTTAAAATATTGGTAAGTAATTATGCGGAGTTTTTATGTATGGTGAATTTGGCAAATATGTAAAAGAGAGCGATATTGAAAACTCTTTAGTACAAGAGAAATTAAAAGCGCTAGGTTACACATACCGCCCGGATATTAAAGACAGACAAAGTTTAGAGGCAAATTTCCGCCAAAAGTTTGAAGAGTTAAACAGGGTTAAATTAAGCGACAGTGAATTTTCGCGCCTTTTAGAGCAGATAGTAACTCCAGATATATTTAAAAGTTCTAAAATTTTGCGCAGTAAAAACACTTTTGAACACGATGACGGCACTCCTCTTGATTATACACTTGTTAATACCAAAAACTGGTGCAAAAACAGTTTTGAAGTTATTAACCAACTCCGCATAAATACTAAAAACAGTTTTCAGCGTTACGATGTTATTTTGCTTATTAACGGTTTGCCGCTTGTGCAAATAGAGCTTAAAACCCTGCAAACCAGCCCCCGCAAAGCGATAGCGCAAATTATCGATTACAAAAGCGACCCCGGCAACGGTTATACAAATACGCTGCTTGCTTTTATGCAGATATTTATTGTTTCTAACGGCACAACAACCTGGTATTTTGCAAATAACCGCAATGAGCATTTTAAATTTAATGCCGATGAGCAGTTTTTGCCGATTTACACTTATGCCGATAGAAAAAACCGCAAAATTACCGAACTTTCGCATTTTTGCGAAACTTTTTTACGAAAATGCACGCTTGCTGAGACAATTAGCCGATATATGGTGCTTGTAGAGAGTGAGCAAAAGATACTTATGATGCGTCCATATCAAATTTATGCCGTTGAATCTATTATTCAAAGCATCGAAGAGAACCGCGGAAACGGATATATTTGGCACACAACAGGAAGCGGCAAAACGCTTACCTCTTTTAAAGCTTCGACACTGCTTAAAGAGAACCCAAATATTCACAAATGCCTTTTTGTGGTTGACAGAAAAGATTTAGACCGCCAGACGCGCGAAGAGTTTAACCGATTTCAAGAGGGTTGCGTAGAAGAGAATACAAATACACATACCCTTGTAGAGCGGCTTTTAAGCGATGATAAAAGCGACAAAGTTATTGTAACTACAATTCAAAAGCTGGGACTAGCACTTGATGAGAAAAATCCGAAAGGGTATAAAGAGAAGTTAAAACCGCTGCAAAATAAACGGATGGTTTTTATATTTGATGAGTGCCACCGCTCGCAGTTTGGGCAAAACCATAAAGCGATTAAAGATTTCTTTCCTAAAGCGCAGCTGTTTGGCTTTACCGGCACGCCAATTTTTCCAAAAAATGCAACTGTGCGCAAAATAGACGGGCAGGAAGCTACTCTGATGACAACCGAAGATATTTTTCAAAACCGTCTGCACACTTACACAATCGGTGATGCAATTAACGATAAAAATGTTTTAAAATTCCATATCGATTACTATCAGCCAGAGGGCGGTGCGGCAGCAAAGGCAGGGGATTTTATCTCTAAAAAAGCGGTCGTAGAGACAATTTTGAATAAGCATGGCAGTGCAACGGCTCAAAGAAGATTTAATGCTATTTTGGCAACCGCTTCGATAGATGATGCGATAGAGTATTTTAAGCTATTTAAAACTGTGCAGGAGCAGAGAGCGGCTGAAGAAGAAGAGTTTGTGCCTTTAAATATTGCTTGTGTATTCTCTCCGCCGGCAGAGGGCAACAGGGATATAGCGCAGCTGCAAGAGGATTTGCCGCAAGAGCAATACGATAACCAAAAAGAGCCTAACCGTAAAAAAGAGGCGCTGGCAGAAATTATTGATGATTACAACAGACGCTACAATACCAATTTCTCTATTGCGCAGTTTGATGCTTATTATCAGGATGTGCAAAAACGCATTAAAGACCACAAATATCCCGACACCGATTTGCCGTACTCTAAAAAGATTGATATAACCATAGTTGTAGATATGCTGCTTACAGGCTTTGACAGCAAATATTTAAACACACTTTATGTAGATAAAAATCTTAAATACCACGGGCTTATTCAAGCCTTTTCGCGCACAAACCGGGTGCTTAACGATACAAAGCCATACGGTAATATTTTGGATTTTCGTTCCCAGCACGATGCAGTGGATGAAGCGATAACACTCTTTAGCGATAAAGATAAAAAAGAGTCCAAAAAGATTTGGCTTGTAGAGAGTGCAGATGAAACCATAGAGAAACTGGAAGCTGCAAAAGAGCGATTAGAGACTGTAATGGAGAGTTACGGCGTTGAGTGTGAACCTGAAGAGGTGGCAAATTTAAAAGGTGATGAGGCAAAAGCGGCATTTATAAAAGCTTTTAAAGAGATTCAGAGATTGCATACACGGCTTGAGCAATATACCGATTTATCGCAGGAGCAAAAAGATAAAATCGAAGAGATAATTCCAATAAATGAATTGAGGGCATTTAGGGCGTCTTATCTGGAAACTGCAAGAGAGTTAAAGCAAAAGCAGCAAAGCGGCGAAGATATTTCGCCGGTTGTAGAAGCGCTCGATTTTGAATTTGTGCTTTTTGCATCGGCAATGATTGATTACGATTATATTATGCGTCTGCTTGCTAAATACTCATCGCAAGAGCCTAAAAAACAGAAAATGACCAAAAAGCAGCTTGTGGCGCTTTTAAAATCTTATGCTTTAGAAGAAGACCAAGAGGATATTATTGCTTATATCGATACATTGGAAGCAGGCAAAGGATTAAGTGAAGAAGAGATTAAAAAAGGTTACGAAAAGTTTAAAAAACGCCAAAACCAAAAAAGATTGGAAGCGGTTGCAAAAAGCCATAATATCGATATAAAAATTTTAGAAGATTTTATAAACCGTATAGTTAAACGGCGCATTTTCGATGCCCAGGAATTGACCGACCTGCTTGCACCGCTTGGGTTTGGCTGGAAAGAGAGAAAAAACAAAGAGCAAGAGTTAATGAAAGATTTAATCCCGCTTTTAAAAAAAATGGTAAAAGGACGGGAGATTTCTGGGTTGGAGGTGTATTTGTGACCTGTCTGCCTATCCGAAGAAGCCTCCCTTGGAGTCTTATCAGCAGATAGGAACCTTTAAGTAATATTATAACAAAAAAATTATAATTTGTTATAGGAGGAGAATTTATGAGTTATAAAATTTTTTGTGATGAAAGCAATTATATGCTTTATGACAGTTCAGATTTAATGGTTAATGGAGCTATAAAAATTAAAGAAGATAAAGTAATTCAAGCAAAAAAATATATTAAATATCTTCGACATAAATACAATTATTATATAGAATTAAAATGGACAAAACTTTTAAATAAGCAATGGAATTTTTATAAAGAATTAATAGATTATTTTTTCAATAACAATTTTATGCAATTTAGAGCCACTTTAGTAGTAAAAAAGAATAGTGCAAATCATGAAAAATATGGAAGAGACCATAACGAATTTTATTATGTGGTTTATTATTATACTTTGAGAAATTTGTTAGATAGTGAAAATAGTTATAAAATCTATTTTGATTACAAAGATACAATTGGCGGGGTAAGAGTAAAAAAACTTAAAACTATTCTTATGAATGAAGGATATAAGAAAATTGATTTTACAATAATACATTCCCATGAATCTCAATTAACACAATTATGTGATATTTTTGTGGGCGCAATTGGATATGCAAGCAGAACAGATATTCCAAAAAACAGCATAATAAAAAATAAAATAGTAGATTATTTAAATAAAAAAATTCAGGAATCTTGTGAATCGAATTGTTCCATATATGGCACGAAACCTTGGGAAAAAAAATTTAATATTTTCAGATGGAGCCTTCAGTAATGTTATCAAAAACACTTGATTTAGAAAAAATTGAAGCATCTAAAATTTTTGATTATCTTTATGATATTTTTTATAATGATTTTATCAAAAGTAAAACATATTTAAATAATACTATTTATATTAATCCTCAAACTTATAAAAAAGATGAAGGTAAAGAGTTATGCTTTTGGCATTTAACTACCAGAGAACAAATTTATATAAAAAAAGAGGGTAGCCGTATAATTAAAATTAAAGAAAGACTTCCAGATTTTGAAAGAGCATCCCGAATACATTGGATAAAACCTATTATTGAAAACTGTTTTCATACCGAAATAAAGCTCTTTTATAAAAAAGAGACAAGAGGGAAAAAACCTATAAGACTTTATCTTTGGGCATACAATAAAGATTTTGTGGTGATATTGCAGAAATTAGGGAAAAGCAGCTCCTTTCTTGTAACAAGTTTTTATATTACTCATCGAAGAAAGAGAGAAGATTTTCAAAAATATTACGAAGTTTATGTTAAAAAATTAAATCCGCTTTTAAAAGGATGTGAATGGTTTTGAAGTTGGATCGCCTATTATGGACCGGACGATTAACGGTCACCTCTGGCTACTCAATGGTAGCTGAGCATAAATATTATAACATGATTTTGAATTCAATTTATAATATTTTACTATATTTTGTTATATTTTGTTACATTTTGTTACAGATTGTAATATTTTAAGAGGTTTAAAATGAAAAATAAAATACCAAAACTTCGATTTTCGGAATTTAGAGATAGGGGGGAGTGGATTGAGAAGAGATTGGGGGATATTGGAAAGATTTTAATGTGTAAAAGAATTATGAAAAACCAAACGAGCGGAAAAGGTGAAATTCCTTTTTATAAAATTAGAACTTTTGGTAAAAAGAAAGCAGATGCTTATATAAGTAAAAAAATATTTGAAAAATATAAAGAAAAATATCCTTTTCCTAACAAAGGTGACATATTAATTTCTGCTTCAGGAACGATAGGGAAACTTGTTATATATGATGGACAACCTGCTTATTTTCAAGATTCAAATATTGTATGGCTAGGGAATAATGAATCTATTGTGTTAAATATTTTTTTGAATTATATATATCAAAATGTTAATTGGGTAACCGATGGAAATACTATTTCAAGATTGTATAATGAAAATATAAAAAAAATAAAAATCTTTTTTCCTGAAAATAAACAAGAACAACAAAAAATTGCCAATACTTTGAAATCTCTTGATGATTTGATAGAGGCTCAGAGTAAAAAAGTAGAAAAGTTAAAAGAGTATAAAAAAGGGTTAATGCAAAAACTTTTTCCCGCAGATGGCAAAAAAGTGCCGGAGATTAGGTTTAAAGAGTTTAGCGGGGAGTGGGTGGAGAAGAGATTAGGAGATATTGCGGAAATATTTAAAGGAAGAGGATTATCAAAGAGTCAATTGGATGTTAATGGTGATTATTTATGTATACATTATGGTGAACTATTTACTCAATACAAGGAAGTAATTAATAAAGTTAAAAATAAAACTTTTGAATTTCGTAATTCAGTAAAATCTATAAAAAATGATGTTTTAATGCCAACTTCTGATGTAACGCCTACAGGTTTGGCTAAAGCAAGTTGTTTAAAATTATCAAATGTAATAATAGGTGGAGATATATTAATAATAAGAACAGGTATTTATGGAGATTTTTTAAGTAGATATATCATATTATTAAAAAATAAAGTATTAAAACTTGTTTCAGGAACTACAGTTTTTCATTTATATGCAAATGATTTAAAAAAATTAAAAATTTATATACCAACTTTACCAGAACAACAAAAAATCGCCGATACTCTCTCTTCTCTTGATAAACTCATCGAAGCAGAATCAAAAAAGGTAGAAGTTTTGAAAAAGCATAAAAAAGGGCTTATGCAGCAGCTTTTTGTTGGGGAGGATGAGTGATGAGGCTTGATTCAAGAGAAGTTGAAGTTATTCTTAAGAGTTTTAAAGAGGTTTTTGGGGAGGGAGAGGTTTATCTTTTTGGAAGCAGGGCAGATAATTCTAAAAAAGGCGGCGATATAGATTTATATTTAGTTACCAAAAACCAAAACGATTTAATAAGCAAAAAGTTGAAATTTTTAAGTAAAATTTATAAAGAGTTGGGCGAGCAAAAGATAGATATTGTTTTTTCAATTGATAGCAGCAGAGAGATTGAACAAGAAGCAATGAGCAAAGGGGTTAAGTTGAGTGTAGAGCGTATGAAAATTTTAAAATATCTGCAGCAGTGCCAAAAACACAAAATGCGTATAGAAAAGGCGTATTCGAAGGTTAAAGATATTTTTCCATTGTCTGCAAAGCGTTACGAAACTTTAAGTGATGATGAAATTGAAGCAATAGATCAATATCTTTTTAGATTTGCAAAATTGCAAGATACATTAGGAGCAAAACTTTTTAAATTGATTGTATCAGAGTATGAAGATAGTATAGAGCAGATGACCTTTATCGATATTTTAAACAGGCTTGAAAAAATCGGTATTTTAGAGAGTGTATCTATTTGGCAAGATTTGCGGAATATTCGCAATGAAATATCGCACCAATATGATGATATTACATCTGAATCGGCGCAAGCTTTAAATACAATTTTTGCCTATAAAGATGAATTATTGTCGATTTTAGACAATATAGTTGAACATTACCAAAAACAGGGATTATAATGGGTGAGGAACAACAAAAAGAGTTGGGTAAAATACTTTGGGCTATTGCAGATGAGCTTCGGGGCTCTATGAATGCCGATGATTTTAGGGATTATATGCTGGCATTTCTGTTTTTTAAGTATCTATCGAGCAATTATGAAGATGCGGTTGCAAAAGAGCTTGGCAGCGATTATCCAGAAGCGAAAGATGGCAAATCGCCAATAGAAATTTGGTATGAGCAAAACGAAGCTGATACAGAAGAGTTCGAAAGCTATATGCGCCAAAAGGTGCATTATGTTATTAAACCTAAATATCTTTGGAATGCGGTTGTAAAATTGGCAAAAGAAGAGAGCGACGATTTGCTTTCGCGTGTAAGAGAAGCGTTTAATTATATCGAAAATGAATCGTTTGCAGGGAATTTTAGCGGGCTTTTTTCGGAGATAAATTTAGACAGTGATAAGCTTGGCAAAAATTATTCAGAGCGCAACAAAAGGCTTGCAAAAATTATTAAAGAGATAGCAAAAGGTTTAGAAGAATTCCCGGATGACCGCGATATGCTTGGCGATGCTTATGAGTATTTAATCGGGCAGTTTGCAGCTGGCAGCGGCAAAAAAGCGGGTGAGTTTTACACCCCGCAGCAGGTTTCTACAATTCTTTCGCGCATTGTAACGCTTGATGCCCAAAATCCAGCCGGCGGCAAAAAAGAGAAACTTGAGAGTGTTTACGATTTTGCTTGCGGGTCAGGCTCTTTGCTTTTGAATGTCCGCAAACAGATGGGGCGGCATGGAATAGGCAAAATTTACGGGCAAGAGAAAAATATTACAACTTACAACCTTGCAAGAATGAATATGCTTTTGCACGGGCTTAAAGATACCGAATTTGAAATTTACCACGGTGATACGCTTACAAACGACTGGGAGATGCTGCGCGAAGAGAATCCGGCTAAAAAGATGAATTTTGATGCAGTGGTGGCAAATCCGCCATTTAGTTACAAATGGGACCCAAACGAAGATATGAAAAATGATTTCCGCTTTAAAGATTACGGTTTAGCGCCAAAATCTGCAGCAGACTTTGCCTTTTTGCTGCACGGGTTTCATTATCTCTCTAAAGATGGGACAATGGCGATAATTTTGCCCCACGGTGTTCTTTTTCGCGGCGGAGCAGAAAAGAAAATACGCACAAAACTGCTTGAAGAGGGAAGCATAGATACCGTTATAGGTTTGCCGCCTAAACTCTTTTACTCTACTGGCATTCCTGTCTGTATTTTAGTTTTGAAAAAGTGCAAAAAAGATGAAGATGTGCTTTTTATCAATGCCTCGGAGCAGTTTGAAAAAGGCAAACGGCAAAACCGCTTGCTGAATGAACATATAGATAAAATTATCCAAACTTACGCCAGCCGAAGCGAAGAGGAGCGCTACTCCAAAAGAGTGCCGCTAGATGAGATACGCGAAAATGATTACAATTTAAACATATCGCGTTATGTAAGCACCGTAAAACCCGAAAAACCGGTAAATTTGGATGAGGTGTATAATGAACTGCTAAAATTAGAAGATGAGATAAAAGCAGCCAAAGCAGAACATAACAGTTTTTTAAAAGAGCTGGGATTAAAAGAGTTGCCTTAAATAAAGGAGTACAGCTTTTCTCTCGTTCCAATCGTCCCGAGATTAGAATGCATAATTTAAGTGCAATAAACCATATTCCGTTATTCCCGCGAAAGCGAGAGTATGCAAAAGTCCAAAATATTTGCCTTAATCGTTATGAGCGTAGCGAAGAATCTCATTTAAAAGCTTAAAGCTAACAAGGTAGTTTCGCTTTTTCTATGCGGCAAAGCCGCAAATATTAAACGCGGCGCAGCCGCACCAATAGCTCTTAGCTCTAAGCCCTCAGCTCTTAGCTCTTAATAGTTTCTTCGCTACGCTCAGAATGACTTAAATGGGTAATTTTACAGAAATTTTAACTTTTTGCGCATTCTCAAACGGGAATCCAGGGCTCTTTTAGAGAAGAGAGATTAGAGATTGGAGATTAGAAAAATATTTTTCCGTAATCAGTAATCTGTATTCCGTAATCCGAATGTGGATTCCCTTTTCTGTTGGGAATGACTTGATACGTTTCTTTTCTGGCTTTTAACTTTCAGCTTTACACATATCCTCTTCACCCTTTACTCTTAAAATATAAAATCCACTCCACAACTAATTCACATTAATATATTATACTTTCAATACCAACTGGCAAGTTGCAATAAGTTGGTGACCCCATAGACCCTGTAAAGTATGTATCATTTCTTCTCCTCCTAATAGATACAAGCTTAACATTAGCCCAAGTTACTCCTCGGCTTGGGTTGCTTTAATTAGCCTTTAACCCTTTTTTGATAAAATATCTCCAATTTTAAACAGTAGGATAATTATATGGATATTAGAAAGAAGTTTTTAGACTTTTTTGAATCTAAAGGCCATAAGGTTGTGCCTAGTTCTCCGCTTGTGCCAGATGATGACAGTTTGCTTTTTACAAATGCAGGGATGGTGCAGTTTAAGGGGATTTTTACGGGGCAGGAGCCTATTCCTAATCCGCCTAGGGCTACCAGTTCGCAAACTTGCATCAGAGCGGGCGGTAAACATAACGATTTGGATAATGTAGGATATACCGCAAGACATCACACATTTTTTGAAATGCTTGGAAACTTTAGTTTCGGCGACTATTTTAAAGAGGACGCCATAGCTTATGCGTGGGAATTTGTAACAGGCAAAGAGTATTTAAACCTGCCGGTAGAGAAAATTTGGGTTACCGTGCATGAGAGCGATGATGAGGCGTATGATATTTGGAAAAAGCATATAAGCGAAGATAGAATAATGCGCTTTGGCGATAAAGATAACTTTTGGCAAATGGGCGATACGGGACCTTGCGGGCCTTGCAGCGAAATTTTTTACGACCAGGGTGAGGAGCACTTTAACAGCCCCGAAGATGTAATGGGCGGCGACGGCGACAGATTTTTAGAGATTTGGAACCTTGTATTTATGCAGTATGAGCGCGACGAAGAGGGCAATTTGCATCCGTTGCCAAAACCTAGTATCGATACCGGTATGGGGCTTGAGCGTGTTGTTGCGATTAAAGAGGGGGTGTTTAACAATTACGACTCTTCGCTTTTCCGTCCGATTATTGATAAAATTACCGAAGTTGTGGGCAAAGAGCCAACAGATAAAACAATTGCAAGTTACCGCGTAATTGCTGACCATTTGCGCTCTACAACCTTTTTGCTTGCACAAGGTGTAACTTTTGATAAAGAGGGGCGCGGATATGTTTTAAGAAGAATTATGCGCCGCGCAATCCGCCACGGTTATCTGCTTGGAATGAGAGAGCCGTTTATGTATAAACTTGTCGATACTTTGGCAGAGCAGATGAAAGATGCTTACGATTAT
>JALVXO010000109.1 GCA_027022775.1 Campylobacteraceae bacterium | reverse complement strand
GGTTGCAGTTTAACTATAACCATAACACCCAAGATGCAATAGAGCTAGGTATCGCAAAAGACCCGACTATGGTTTTAGATGGCAAGATTTTTATAGAAGGGCTCATTCAAGCCGAAGATATTACGAAACGCTTTGAAGAGATGCTGCATAAGGGTGAAGATAAAAGGAACTTGTCATTCTGAGCGTAGCGAAGAATCTCTTTAGTGTCATTCCATTTAGATTCTTCGCTACGCTCAGAATGACAGGAATTGGTAATTTTTCAGAAATATTAACTTATTTCACACTCTCTGATTAGATATCTACGGCTTAATATGTCCAGAAGCAAAACATATTTTAGATATCTGTTACTTAAGTAACAAAAGGAATTTAAATTAAGTAGTAAAATTATCCCAAACTACAAATTCAAAAGGAGAAATCATGAGCAGCAAATTAAAACAAGTTGTCATAATAGGCGGCGGTTTTGCGGGGTTAAGAGCGCTTTATAGATTAAGCGATTACGATTACCATTTTGAGGTAACAATTGTAGATAAAAGAGAAACCTCTTTAGAAAAACCGGCACTTCCGGAAGTTGCGTTTGACGGAAAAGATTTAGAGCATGTGCATATCGACATTGTACCGCAGGCTAGAAAACACACAGCGGCATTTGTGCAGGGCGAAGTTGATTTAATTAATACCGACACCCAAGAGGTTGTTTTAAAAAGCGGCGAGAAATTGCCGTATGATTATCTAATAATCGCTTCGGGCGCAATTAAAGATTACGATTCAATAAAAGGATACAGGGAGTTTGGATATTCAGTTTGTGATGATATCGAGGCAAAAAGGCTTTATGAGCGTTTAAAAACTTTTGAAGGTGGGCATATTGTAACAGGCGCAGCAAAAAGCGAATTTGGCACAATGGTAGAAGCCCCTAACTTAAAAGCTCCATGCGAAGGACCAATTGGCGAAGTTATGTTTATGATAGACCACAAACTTCGCAAAGAGGGCAAAAGAGATAAAAGCACAATAAATGTCTTCTCTCCGGCAGAGATTTTCTTTGAAGATGTGGGCGACGGTGCAAGAGCTCCGGTAGCTAAACTTATGCAAGAGCATGGCATTGAGCTGACAACTGCAAAAGAGTTAGTTGAAATTACAAAAGATAAGGTTATCTTTAGTGACGGCAGCAGTATGGATTGCGATTTGGCAATTATTATACCCCCATACAAAGCGCCTGAATTTATCGCAAAAAGCAATTTAGGCGACGACAAAGGCTGGGTTCCCGTAGATAAAACAATGAAACATATAGGCTTTGACAACATATTCGCAGCCGGCGATGCAAGTGCTTTAGCACAGCCAAAACTAGGACATATTGCAATTAACCAAGCAGATGTTGCCGTAAGCTCTATTTTAAAAGCCGAAAATATTGAACACGAAGAGGTTAAATTCAACCCTGAAGTATTCTGTATTATGAATATGGGCGGATTTAGTGCAATTTTGATTTACTCTAATGCACTTTACAACGGTGAATACGACTTTGCATGGCACTCGCCGATTGCTAAAATGATGAAAACCGGCTTTGATGATGAATACCACTATACTCACGGCCATATGCCGCCGGATATTGCAGTAGAAGCGTTAGAGAGTTTGTTGCATAAATTTGGAAAGAAAGAGTGAAGGTTGAAGGCAAAAGGGTGAAAGTGTAGGGTTTATAGTGCCTCACTGCACCAATTAAAAAAGGAGAATTATGAAAGAAATAAGTTTTGATGACTATTTAAAAAGTTTCGATTATGATGAACGAAAAGCGATGAAGATTAAGCTAGATGAAATGCTTAAGCTTTATGAAGAGGGCAAAGCTGAAATTATCGATATTCGCTTTAGGGATGAATATGAAGCGTGGCATTTGGGCTTTGGCAAAAATATTCCACTAAATGAGTTGCCAAATAGAATAGATGAACTTGATAAAAATAAGACAATAGTTACAGTCTGTCCGCATTATGACAGAGCAGAGATTGCAAGGCTCTTTTTAAAATTAAAAGGCTTTAATGCACGCTATTTAACTGACGGTTTGCTAGGAACTGTCGATTACCTGCGCGGCGATAAGGCTAGGGATTATATGGATAAAATTAAGGCTTAGGGGGTAGGATTTTGGATATAGGATGTAGGGGACGACCTGTGTGTCGTCCTGTTAGTTTGAAATGCTTTAAAAATACAAGTTGTTTTAAGCTAAAGGGAGGACACACAGAGACTGTGAAAAAATCTAGAAAACAACGGAAATGAGGCTTCAGCCTCATCTTATTACTACCATTTACTGGTAACATTTTTCTCAAAGAGAGTGCAAAGCACAAGTGAGACTGAAGTCTCACCTCCAAGAAATTCCAAGTTTTTTCACAGTTTTATAGGTTGTCCATTACGGGTAATAAATAACTAATTAAAAAAACAAAGGATGTAAAAATGGCAAATTTTCCGGAGAACATTGTTCCAAGTGAAATGAAAAATTTTAGAATTTCGGTAGATGAATTTATAGAAGCTTACAATAAAGGAGAAGCGGAGCTTGTAGATATTAGGGTGCCAATGGAGACAAAGGTTTGGCAAGTTAATTTCGGGCTTAAAATTCCTGCAAATGAGCTGCCAAAAAGATTGGATGAGCTTCCAAAAGATAAATTAATTGTAGTAGCTTGTCCACACAGTGACCGCTCAAATATGGCAAGAGTCTATTTAGCAGAGCAAGGCTTTAATGTTAAATACCTTGTAGGCGGACTTTTAGGTTTAATGGAGCGGCTTAAAGGCGGTATGGCTAAGGATATTAACCTATGATGCACTACCTGCTT
>JALVXO010000108.1 GCA_027022775.1 Campylobacteraceae bacterium | reverse complement strand
TATGCGGTAGAGGCTAGAGCATTACTAAATTTAACATTAGAAGGAAGCGTTGGATGAGCAAGGTATTAGAGATTAAAAATTTAAAAGCAAAAATCGGCGATAAAGAGATTTTAAAAGGGTTAAACCTGGATTTAGAAGAGGGTAAAGTGCATGCGATTATGGGTCCAAACGGTGCTGGTAAATCGACCCTTTCTAAAGCGATAGTGGGGCATTATGATGTAGAGGTTACTGATGGCAAAATTATTTACAAAGGTAAAAACATTGTAGATGAAGAGCCCGAAGAGCGTGCGCTGGAGGGTATTTTTTTAAGTTTCCAAAACCCTGTTGAGATTCCGGGTGTGAATAATGCCTACTTTTTAAGAACGGCGGTAAATGCAAGACGCAAACATTTGGGGCTGCCGGAGCTGAATGCTGCAGAGTTTTTAAGAGAGATGAAAAAGCTTGTAGAAGAGCTTGGGATGAAAAAAGAGTTAATCAACAGAAGCTTAAACGAGGGCTTTAGCGGCGGCGAAAAGAAGAGAAACGAAATTTTGCAAATGATGATGCTTCAGCCCGATGTTGTAATTTTAGACGAAATAGATTCGGGGCTTGATATCGACGCCCTAAGAGCGGTAAGCGAAGGGATAAACAAAAGCAAAGACGGTAAAAGAAGCTTTTTGGTAATTACGCATTACAGCCGTATTTTGGATTACATTAAACCAGATTACATCCATGTTCTTAAAGATGGAAAAATAGTTAAAACAGCAGGTCCTGAACTTGTTGAACAGTTAGAGAAAGAGGGTTACAGCTCTTTTGAGGAGAACTGATGAAATTAGAAATTTTAAATGCGTTAGATAGCGGCTCTATTTTAAAAGAGCTGGGTGCGAGTGCCGAAAAAAGCACGGCTGCTTCTGCTCTTGCAAAACTTAAAGTGCCGCACAAAAAAAGTGAAAAATACCGCTATTTCGATATAGAACCACTGGTTAAGAGAGATTGGAAGCTTTACGATAGCCAAGCCGAACCGGTTAAGGGCAACAAGCTTGTAATTGCAGACGGAGCTTTGGAGAGTGTTCCTAAAATAGATGGCTTAAGCGTAGAGGTAGCCGATTTTAGCGATATAGACGGCGAACATTTTGACAGCATGTATTACTTAAGCCATCTGCTTGCAAAAAAAGCAATTATTATTAGAATAAGCAAGGATTGCAAATTTGAAATAGAGCACCGCTTTAGCATAAAAGAGCATTTAATAAATTACAGAGTAGCAATTTTTGCCGATGCAAATACCCACAGCCAGATATTTGAAACTTTTAGCGGCGAGGCAGAAAATTCGTTTATTCTGGGCGGTTATGATATTTTTGTATCAAGAGATGCAAACTTAAATTTAATAAAAAGCCACAATTTAAGCCAGGCAGACTATACGCCTATTTTTACAAACCGCTACAAAATCGATACCAACGCTAATTTTAAACTGAACACATTCGATTTTGCAAATGTTAACGGTTTGAATATTTTTAAAGCCGAACTGAAAGAGAATGCCGTGTGTGACGCTTCGCATCTGCTTTTTGCAGAAGAGAGCGCAAAATACGGTATTGTTTCTGAAATTGTGCATGAAGGGAAAAGCTCTAGCTCAAACCAGAATGCAAAATCGATTTTAAAAGATAGTGCGCGCGGAATTTTTGACGCTTTAATCCGTGTGCAGCAGAGTGCCAAATGGACAAAAGCGCACCAAAACTCAAAAGCAATTTTGCTGCAAAGCGGCGCTTATATGGCTAGCAAACCGCAGCTTGAGATTTACATAGACGATTTAGAGGCGAGCCACGGCTCTACAACCGGGCAGCTTGATGAGCAGCAACTCTTTTACCTGCGTTCGCGCGGCATAAATTTGGCTGATGCAAGAAAAATGTTAATTTTGGCATTTGCAAGCGAAATAGTTGCCAAAGTTGACGACGAATATTTGGCAAATAAAATCTATTCGCAGTTTGAGCAAGCCTATTACGGCAGTTATGATTTAGATTGCCTTAAAACCTGCGACGGCTGTAAAGAGGAGGAGTTATGAAAACAATAAGTGAGGTTCTGCAAGAGTATAAGAGCGATTTTGAAATTTTTGACGATGCAAACTCAAAAATGGAGTATATTTTCGATTTGGGCAAACGCCACACACCGCTGCCTTCAGAGTTGAAAAACGATAAAACTTTTATAGAAGGGTGCGCGTCGCCTGCATGGCTTGCGGCAGAGTGTAAAGATGGAGTTTTAATTTTAAAAGGCGAGGGTACAAGCGAAATGGCAAAGGGGATGCTTACGCTTCTTTTGGATATATTCAGCAATAAAACCGCTGATGATATTTTAAATTTCGACCCAAAAGAGTTAAATCAGCTTGGAATTGTAGAGCTTCTTTCTCCTGTTAGACAGCAGAGCCTGCAGGCATTTTTAGAAAAAGTTTACAGTTACGCCAAAGCTTGCAAAGAGGGAAAATTGTGAGAGATTTAAGAGAAATTACACCAGAAGAGACAAAAGAGAGGGTTATAGAGGAGCTTCAAAAAATTTACGACCCTGAATTGCCGGTAGATATTTACAATCTGGGGCTTATTTACAATATAGATTGCTGGAAAGATGATATAAGCAAATTAAACAGATGCAAAGTAACAATGACTCTAACTTCGCCAACATGCTCTATGAGCGAAGTTATAGTAGATTTGGTAAAATCAATCCCCAGCCGAATGGATGGCGAACTTGAAGAGCTGGATGTAGAATTAACCTTTGATCCGCCATGGGACCAAAGCAAAATGAGTGACGAAGCAAAACTTGCCATGGGGCTGCTTTGATATTATCTTATAAAATTTATAGTATTGTAAAT
>JALVXO010000107.1 GCA_027022775.1 Campylobacteraceae bacterium | reverse complement strand
ATCCGATTTGGAGCGCTTTAGAAACCTGCTTGGTATTGAGTGCCTTACGATTGCAAGCCATGGCGAGTATGAAAACAGGCTTGTCGGCATCCCAAATAACTATTTAACAGAATCTAAAGAGAGTTACAAATATTTGGATATAAAGCTTGAAGCTTACAATAAAGATTTTATAAGCCAAATAAGCTGCTATATAAGCGATGTGCCAATAGAGATAAATAGCGGCTACCGCTACGGCGTTACACCGTTTGAAGCGATTGAAAAAAAAGAGTCCTTTATTTTATTTTTAACCCACCCAAACCATTGGCACTACAGCCCGTGGAAGCAGTTTAAAAAACTTGTTAAAGCGCTTTTAAAAGGTTCAACCCAAAAAAAAGAGGTGTTTAAAAGAGTATGAAAAGAGTAGCTTCGATAGTTTTAAATAATTTTAAAAACGACAGCCGCGTTTTAAAAGAGTGCATTTCGCTGCAAAAGGCAGGATACAGTGTGCAGGTTGTCGCTTTGTATGATGAAGGTCAAAAAGAGTTTGAAACGATTCAAGAAATTGCAGTGCATAGAATAAAATTAAAAAGCAGAAGCTGGTCTAAAAGAACAGTTGTTCAGCTGTTAAAATATGCAGAATTTGTTTATAAAACAGTAAAAAAGTATAAAAATTTTGACATTATTCACTGCAACGATTTAAACACTTTGCCAATAGGGGTAATAATTAAATTTTTTAATAAAAATGCTAAAGTTATATATGATGCTCATGAGTATGAAACCGAAACCTACTACTTAAAAGGCATAATAAAAAAATTAGCCAAAATAATGGAAAAAAATCTTATTAAATATGCGGATAAAACTATCACTGTAAGCGAATCGATTGCAAATGAGTATCAAAAGCTTTACGGTATTGAAAAACCGGCTTTGGTTTTAAATACTCCGCCGCTTTTAGAAATAAAAAAGAGCAATATTTTTAGAGAAAAGTTTAACATCCCTGCTGAAAGCAAAATTTTTTTGTATCAGGGAGCACTAACTCCAAACCGCGGTATTGAATTGCTTTTAGATACATTTAAAAAACTTAATAAATCCAAAAACAGCCCGGCTATTGTTTTTATGGGATACGGTTTGTTGGAAAACTTAATAAAAAATAGTGCGAAAGAGCATAATAATATCTTTTTTCATCCTGCCGTGCCGCCGGAGATTGTGTTAAATTATACAAGCAGTGCAGATTTTGGAATATCTATGATAGAAGACAGCTGCTTAAGTTATAGATACTGCCTGCCAAATAAAATGTTTGAATATGCAATGGCAGGTATTGGGGTTGTAGTTTCAAATTTACCGGAAATGAGCAAAATTGTTAGAAAATACGGCATTGGAGTGGTTGCTAAAGATTACACTGTTGCCGCAATGGCAGAAGCGATAAATGAGTGTATAAATTTAGATAAAGAGCAGTTAAAAAGAAATTTGCAAGAGTTAATTAAAATTTATAATTGGCAAGAGCAAGAAAAGGTTTTGCTAGAGTGCTACAAAGAGGTGTTAAATGAAAAATAAATTTAAAATTGCCCATTTAACTTCTGCCCATCCTAGGTTTGATACGCGTATTTTTACAAAAGAGGCGGTTTCACTGGCAAAAAGCGGGTATGAGGTGGCTTTGGTTGTGGCGGATTCTCTTGGCGATGAGGTTAAAGAGGGGGTTTTTATTTATGATGTCGGCAAGTGCGGCGGCAGGTTTTGCCGTGTCACAAAAAGCGTAAATGCGGTTTTTAAAAAGGCGCTAGAGTTAAATTGCGACATTTACCATCTGCATGACCCAGAACTAATGCCAATTGGCTTAAAATTAAAAAAGCTTGGCAAAAAGGTAATATTTGATGCACATGAAGATTTGCCTTTGCAGATTCTCTCAAAGCCATATTTAAATAAACCTGTTTTAAAAATACTATCTATTTTGGTTAAGTGGTATGAAAATTATGCCTGCAGCAGATTTGATGCAGTAATTTGCGCAACAGATTTTATTAAAGATAAGTTTTTAAAAGTAAACCCAAATAGCTTTTCGGTTAAAAATTATCCGCTTATTAGCGAATTTAACAGCAGCTGCAGCTGGGAGAAAAAGCAAAACGAGGTGTGTTATATCGGAAGTATTTCGGAAGTCAGGGGCATTAAAGAGATTGTTAAAGCTTTGGAGTTTTTGCCAAATGTGCGGCTCAATTTGGCAGGCAAATTTAACGATAAAGAGTTAGAAAAAGAAGTTAAATCGTATAAAGGGTGGCAGCAGGTTAATGAGCTTGGCTTTTTAAACAGAAAGCAGATAGCCACTGTTTTAGAGCGCTCTAAAATCGGGCTTGTTACCTTGCATCCGATTCCAAACTATATTGATGCGCTGCCTACAAAAATGTTTGAGTATATGCTCTCTTGCATTCCTGTTGTATCTTCGGATATAGAGCTTTGGAAAAATATAATAGATAGCGCAAATTGCGGCGTGGCGGTTAATCCAAAAGAGCCAAAAGAGATAGCCAAAGCGATAGAGTATCTATTAGAAAACAAAGAGCTGGCACAAAAAATGGGCAAAAACGGCAAAGAAGCGGTTTTAAAGCACTACAACTGGGAAGCAGAAGAGAAAAAGCTGCTTGAAATTTATAAAAAGCTTTTAACCCAAAATTTGCATTAGCCGATACATCATCTGTATCAGTCATTGGCAGCATGGGCATTGAAGGAAAGCCTCAACGCACCCTCCGGGTGCGCCTGCGTTTTCCTTCAACACCCCTGCTACCAAGCACCGACACATCTGATGCACCTTCTAATGCAAAATTTGGGTTTAAATGAAAATTGACAAACAAAATATATTGTTGTATAATAGTAAAAATCTGATAAA
>JALVXO010000106.1 GCA_027022775.1 Campylobacteraceae bacterium | reverse complement strand
TTTTTGCCAAATCTATCAAGATTAGAGCAGATGCAAGTTTTTAGCTCTTTTGGGACAATTCCTAAATATCTTTTGGAGTATGATGAAAGTTTAACTTTTTTGCAAAATATAGAAAAGAAGATTCTGGATAAAAATAGTTATCTTTATAGTGAAGGCACCTTTTTATTAAAAGATGAAATTTCTGAACCTGCAAGCTTTTTTTCTATTATGAAAGCAGTAGCCGAAGGCAATAGCAAAGTAGGCAATATCGCATCAAGACTTGGGGTAACTTCGTCATATTTAAGCAAATATCTTTTAAAACTTATAGATTTGGATTTTTTAGAAAAAGAGGTGCCAATTACAGAGAAAAATCCGCAAAAAAGCAAACTTGGAAGATACAAAATAAAAGATAACTTTTTGAAATTTTGGTTTTTTTATGTTTATAGAAACTACAGCTATTTAGAGATAGGAAACACCCAGTATGTTTTAAAAGAGATAGAGAAAAATTTTAATGACAGGTTTGTATCTTTTGCTTTTGAAGAGTATGTAAAAGAGGAGATTTTAGAAAATCCAAAAAAGTATCTTGGCTTTGTGCCGCTTAAAATTGGCAGATGGTGGAGCAATAAAGAAGAGATAGATTTAGTTGCTTTTGATGAAGAGAATATAGCTTTTATCGAGTGTAAATGGCAAAATAGAGTAGATAAAGAGGCGGTAAAAAATGCACTTATTCAAAAATCGAAGCAGTTAATCGGAGATAAAAAAGCTACTTATTTGGTAGTTAGCAAAGAAGATTATTTAGAGGGTATTTTTGGGAGTTGAATTTTTCAATAGGGGTTAGTTGCTATCTTAAAAAACCCTTCTTAAAAAGGTCAGTCGTTGAATTTTTACTTTTAACCCAAATTTTGCATTAGAAGGTGCATCAGATGAGCAAAGCAAACCGCGGAGCAAAAGTGCCCATGCCTACAATTACCAATACAGATAGAGTACTAGCTAATGCACATTTTGGCTTTAACTCCATGCTAAAAACTATCTTTTAAAACCTCGTTTTGATACTCCAAAGTTTTTTTAAGTTTCTTAATATATGCCTGCTGCAGCTCTTTAGGCTCTAAAATTATCAAATCGGGCAGCCATCTTTGAATTAATATTAAAATCTCCAGCTCCTGGGTATATTCTAAACTAAAAATTACACTGCCGTCACTATTTTGTTTTATAAACTTTTGGCTCGGCATAAATTTTTTCATACCCTCTTTAAAATATTGAGCAACTTTTGGCGTAGCTTTTACTATAGCTTTTTTTCGCTTCTCTCCATAAAGTGTTAAACCGTTTTGAATATCTTTTAAAAAATCGATATACGGCTCTAGGTTAAACTCCTGAAACCTCCCTTGAGTCGGCCTGCGCTCCAGTTTATTAATAAAACTTATCCGCAAAATATGCAGCATGCCCTCTTTGTCAACAACAGCCGCATACCAATTGTTATCTACAAAAACAAGCCTTATAGGCTTTGCATCAGTAAACTCTATCTCTTTATCTTCTACCTGATAATATATATCACGGTACTCTCTGTTTTTTACAGCCTGTTTTAAATCTTTAAAATATCCCTTTAATCGCGGTTCGCGCAACTCTTCCATTATATAGTTTTTAAAAATAAAAATATCCCGCTCTTTGGCAACTTTTTCTAATGTTTTCTTTTCAAGTTCTTTTAAAATTTCGGGGTCAGCCTCTTTTGCTATGTTAAAAAGCATTGAGATATCATCATGGTTTCGTATAAACTCTTCAAACACATCCGAAACCGAAATAAGCCTCCAAACCGATTTTTTGCCTCTTTTTATTTTGATTATATGGGAATATAACTGTTCTATATCCCCCAAATACCTTCCTAAAGTTTTAGGCGAACAATCAAACTCTGCCAGCAGTTTTTCATCGTAAGCGCTAATCTCCTTACGGCTTAAAAACTCTTCCATAAGCCGGTAAATTGCAACTGTTTTTTTATCTTTAGGCATTTATATCCTTTAGAATGTTATTTTTTATTAACTCTTTTGCCTCTTTTAAAAGCTTTCTTAAATCGCTTTTTATATTTGGCTGGCTCTCTTTAGGGTTTATATGGGTTAAACTGTTTCTTAATTTTCTTAAATCTCTGTAAACTTGCGCTACCACTTCAAAAATTTCGTTATTTTTGCTGTAAAGTTCAGGAAATGTCTTATCGTAATAGGTTTCGTTATAACTCTCTCCATACTCTTTTTGATTAATATAATTTATAACATCACTGTTTAACCTGTACATATCAAAATTCTCCCAGGCATACTTGCCTATTAACCCTTTTTTATAAAATGAATAACTGCAGTAAATTCTTATTGCTTCAAACAGATAAGTTAGAGCTAACAAATAGTAATTTTTGCCAAACATCAACTCTGCTAAAACCATATATTGTTCATAAAGCTCTTTTTTCTCAAAATCTTCAAATACTGAAAGTATATCTTCTATCTTCTCAAAAAGTTCTTTTAAATGGTCAAATTTTTCATCATTTTTTGCCTGTTTTACTGTAGCAGATAAATTTTTATAAGAAGAAGTAAGCGCTTTAAAATCATTTGACAAAAGGGCATTGGAAAATTTCTCAAAAGCCAAAGTGTTTAAATTTTCCACCTCAACACTGTTTACAAAATTCAAAGTTCTTATAAAACCTGTCAAAAGCAGTGTAAGCTGTGTCATCTCCACATAACTATTCAGATAAATATACTCATACTCTCTGTTTGTTGCCCCTTGCTTTGCAAAAATAATATTCAAATTGGACATATTTAAAAATTTATGCAATACAGCCGAGAAAATTGCACTAATTGGCTGATGCCTAAAACCGTGTGTAATATCTAAAAGAGCAG
>JALVXO010000105.1 GCA_027022775.1 Campylobacteraceae bacterium | reverse complement strand
GGGGTAAGCAGCACCGCACCGCCGACACCCAGCATAATAGAGATTGTCCCAACAAATACGCCGATTAAAAACAGAAGCCAGGTTGCAACACTCTTTTCATCTCTATTATTATATTGCTTGCTTATAGCAACTCTGATAAAGGCTAAAACTACAATACCCAAAAGCAAAAAAGCAAGCGCCCTTTGAGGCAAAACATCGGTTAAATGTGCCCCAAAAAACGCGCCAACCGCTCCGCCGATACCGACAAAAATACCCTCGTTTACCTTTAGGTTTCCTTTTTTATAATTTAAATACGAACCTAAAATAGAGCTAAAAAACATTTGCACAACAGAAATTGCAATTGCCGCCTTTATATCAAATCCAAGCGCCATTAAAATAGGAACCAAAAGCATCCCGCCCCCGATTCCAAAAAACCCGGATAAAACACCCACAAAAACACCGGCAGCTATAAGTTCAAATATCAGCACATCAACCTCTTTTGAAAAAATTAAGATAATATTATACCACTTTATACTAAAATGACACAATCAGATATTAACCTAAAATTTGCATTAGTCAATACTCTATCTGCATTGGTCATTGGCAGCAAGGGTGCTGAAGTAAAGCCTTTTGCCTACGCGGTTCGCTTTGCTCACAACGCTCCGGTTTCGAAGCTACAAACGACAAGCAGTTGTCGTTTGTTTAACGCTTCTCACCTTCCAAGTGCGCCTGCGTTTTCCTCCAGTATCCTGCTGCCAAGCATCATCGCATCTGATGTACCTTCTAATGCAAAATTTGGGATTAAGGATTTTATTATGAAAACAGTGCTTGCAACAATTTTTTTAAGTATATCTCTATCTGCTAGCTTTAGTGCCAAAATTAGCCCCATAACTCCAACATTAAAACAGAGAATGGTTAACGGCGGTTCATACCGTGCCGGCTGCCCTGTTGGACTTAAAAGCTTGCGTTACCTTAATTTAACCTATATAGGTTTTGACGGCAAAGAGCATAAAGGGGAAATGATTGTAAATAAAGATGTAGCAAATGAAGTGGTTGCAATTTTTAAAAAACTGTATGAAATAAAATACCCGATTAGAAAAATGCATCTTGTAAGCGATTACGGCGGCAGCGATTTCGCATCTATAGAATCAGACAACACTTCCGCTTTTAACTGCCGCCCGGTTGCCGGTACAAACAGATGGTCTCTCCACAGTTACGGTAAAGCTATTGATATTAATCCGCTGGAGAACCCTTATGTATCAAAAAACGGATACACCTCTCATAAAAACTCTTATAAATATTTAAACCGTATCAGAACCAATAACAGCGCAGCGCAAAAAGCAATGATTTTAAAAAGTGACCCTATTGTAAAATTTTTTAAATATTACGGCTGGCGCTGGGGCGGAGATTTTAAGTGCTGTAAAGATTATCAGCATTTTGACAAAAAGTAACCGCTTACAAATTAAATTGTAAAGAGACTTTGGAAGTGATTTTAGTCATATAAAAACATTACTAATAAATGGTAATATTAGATTATTGTTTTATAAGTCTTTTACAGTCTCGTAACGAGAAAAGCTGGAAAGGTTTTCTTATTTACCTAAATTTCTGCTTTTTTCTAAAATATCTGTCACTTCGCTGTCATCAAGCTGGTGGAAATCTGCATAGTATTGGCCTACTGCCATAAAATCTGGCGGGGTTTGCAGCACATAGAGGGCGTCAGCTTTTTGTTTTAGGGTGTTTGCAGCCTCTATCGGGGCTACCGGTGCGGCTATAACCACCTCTTTTGCACCCTCTTTTTTGAGTGCATCAATTGCCAGATTCATTGATGAACCGGTTGCTATGCCGTCATCCACTACAATTACGGTTTTACCTTTTATATCTTCTCGTTTTTTATTGTAAATTGCTCTTTTTTGGGCAATTTTTTGTAAAATCTCTTTGGTTTCATTTTCAATATATCTTCTGGTTATACCCAGCGAATTTACGGCATTTTGGTTTACAAAATAGTATCCGTTTTCACTTACTGCCCCTATGCCGGCTTCTTTATTGTAAGGCGAAGGGATTTTCTTTACAAAAAATATATCAATCGGTGCATTTAGCGCTTTTGCAACTTCGTAAGCCACAGGCAGCCCGCCCCGCGGCAGTGCAATAACCACAGCATCTTTGCCCCGGTATTGCATAAGCTCCCCCGCAAGCAGCCTTCCTGCTTCTTCTCTGCTTTTAAACACTTTTCACTCCTTAAACCTAAACTGAAAATATAATATCCAGTCTCTGTTTGATTGTAAAGAACTTAAGTTGCATTTTTAAGTTTGGAGTTGGAAACTATTTTTTCTGGATAAATGAATTAAGGGTTAAGAGTTAAGAATTGCAGAGTTAGGAATATTGTTATTCCCGCGAAAGCGGGAATCCAGGGCTCTTTTAGAGAAGAAAGATTAGAAATTAGAGATTAGAAAAATGGAAGCAAATATATCGGTTTTATAAACCGTGGATTCCTGCTTTCGCAGGAATGACAAAATGCACTACATTACCGGCTTTCAGCTTTCAGCTTTGTACTTTTAACTTTTATTTAAACTGTGGATTCATTCGGAAAACGGTAATAAAAAATATTTACAGTTTTCCGTTTTCCGCTTTTGGCTTTCTGCACGCAATGACGGAATGTATTTCTTTTTCATCTTCTAGCTTTCAGCTTTTAGCTTTATGCTTTAAACTTTTAGCTTTCTGCTTTTAAGCTTTTTCGGGTAAAATCTCTTCAAATTAATTTTTGGGGTTTGGTATGGGTATCGATTTTAAGAGATTGGCAAAAGAGTTTGGGACGCCTCTTTATGTTTATGATTTAGATTATATGAAAAAGCAGTATAGAGAGTTAAAAAGCGCTTTTGAAGGGGCTAAATCGCTTGTTTGTTATGCGGTTAAGGCAAATTCAAACCTATCTGTTATTAACACTTTTGCAAATGAGGGCAGCGGTGCAGATTGTGTAAGCATTGGCGAGGTAAAAAGGGCGCTGCTTGCTGGCATTAAGCCTTATAAAATTATCTTTTCGGGTGTAGGAAAGAGCGACAGTGAAATAAAAGAGGCGCTTGAGCTTAAAATTTTAATGATAAATGTAGAGAGCGAAGAGGAGTTAAAAAGGGTAGAAGCGGTTGCCAAAGAGTTAGGAATAGAAGCTAGAATTTCTATCAGGGTAAATCCAAATGTTGACCCAAAAACCCACCCTTACATCTCTACAGGGCTGCACGAGAATAAATTCGGCGTAGATATCAATATGGCAAAAAGAATGTATATTTATGCCAAAAATTCACAAAATTTAGATCCTGTAGGAATTCATTTTCATATCGGTTCGCAATTGACACAGCTTGAGCCTATTGCAGAAGCGGCAGAGATTATTGCCGATTTGGTGCGCTCTTTGCATGCAATAAATGTGGATATTAAATTTTTCGATGTGGGCGGCGGTTTAGGCGTTGTTTATGATGATGAGGTTTTAATAAACACTCAAGAGTATGCCAATGCCATCAAAAGGGCGATTAAAGGGCTTGATTTAACAATAGTGTGCGAGCCTGGGCGCTTTTTGGTTGCAAACGGCGGATATCTGGTGACAAAAGTGCTTTATGAAAAGAGAAACGGCAATAAACGCTTTACAATTGTAGATGCGGCTATGAATGATTTGCTGCGCCCGTCGCTTTACAAAGCGTATCATAAAATTGAACTTTTGGATAAAAAAGAGGGGGAAGAGTCAAAAACAGATATAGTAGGACCTATATGCGAAAGCGGAGATTTTTTAGCAAAAGATATCAATATGCCTCCATTAAGCAGCGGCGATTTGCTGCTTGTGCACAGCGCCGGCGCTTACGGCTTTACAATGGCGAGCAATTACAATACCCGCCCTAGAGCCTGCGAAGTGGGCTGCGAAGAGGGAGAGTGCAGAGTAATCCGCAAAAGGGAGAGTTTTGAAGATTTAATTGCTAATGAGAGACTGTATTTAAAGGCATAGAATGGATTTAAAACAATTACGCAAAGAGATAGATGAGATAGATAACAAACTTTTGGAACTTTACAATAAGCGGCTTGAACTTGTTTTAAAGGTCGGAGAGTTAAAAAACAGCAATAAAAGCCCGATATACCGCCCCGAAAGAGAAAAAGAGATACTTGACCGTTTAAAAAGTATAAACAGGCAGCAGCATGGCAAATTGAGCGATGCAGCAATAGAGGCGCTCTTTTTGGAACTGTTTTCAGTATCGAGAAATTATGAACTTGCCGAAAAAGTTGCATATTTGGGGCCTGAAGCGAGCTTTACCCATCAGGCGGCAGAGCAGAAATTCGGTGCGCTTGGAAATTATGTGCCAATAAACACAATCCGCGGGATTTTTAGAGAGGTGAACAACTCCAATGTTAAGTTTGGGGTTGTGCCAATAGAGAACAGTTTTAACGGGATTGTAAGCGACACTATTAGCTGTTTTAGCGATTTTAATGTAAAAATTGTTGCTGAAGTTGTTTTAAATGTTCACCATGTTTTGGCTACAACTTGCGATGATGTAAAAGATATTACACGCATCTACTCTAAAGATATCGCATTTGGGCAGTGCAAAAACTTTTTGGAGGATTTCGGGCTTGATAATATAGAACAAATTCCTGTGGAATCGACTGCAAAAGCGGCGCAAATGGCAAAAGAAGACCCCGGTTCTGCAGCAATATGTTCCGAAGTTGCGGCAAAACTTTACAATTTGCCTATTCTGTTTAGGAATATAGAAGATAATGAAAACAATAAAACCAGATTTTTTATTATCAGCGATTTTGAAAATGAGCCAAGCGGCAGAGACAAAACCACAATTTTGGCAAAACTGCCCAACCGTCCGGGTGCATTAGTTGACTTTTTGTTAGATTTTAAGGCTGCGCAGATAGATTTGACTAAAATTAAATCGCATATTGTCGGCGGGGTTTCTGTATTTTTCCTTGAATTTAACGGACATAGAAAAGATGCCCATATTGCCGAAATTTTGGAAAAACATAAAAAAAGTATTAAATTTTTGGGATCTTATGTAAAAGAGGCGGATGATGTTTAATGACTATTTAAAAGATATTAAAACTTATGAAGCGGGCAAGCCTATAGAGCTTGTTGTCAGAGAGTTTGGAATAAAACCCCAAGATGTGGTTAAACTGGCTTCCAATGAAAACCCGCTGGGGTGTTCGCCAAAAGTTGCAGAAGCCATTGCAAAAAATGCCTATAAAGCTTCGCTATATCCAGATGACAGCATGTATGAGTTAAAAGAGGCGCTCTGTAAACGCTTTGGGATTGAGGATAAAAATATAATCATTGGCGCAGGCAGCGACCAGGTCTTGGAGTTTATTTCGCATGTAAAACTGCACAAAGGGGCTAAAATTTTACGCAGTGCAGTCACATTTGCAATGTATGACATTTATGCAAAACAGTTTGGTGCAAAAATTGTAAAAACTCCAAGCTACCGTCATATTGTTGATGAATTCAAAGAGAAAATAGAGAGTGAAAAACCGGATATTGTTTATATCTGCACCCCAAATAACCCAACAGGCGATGCTACCCCAAAAAAAGATGTGCTCTCTATTATAGAAGCGGCTCCAAAAGATACGCTTGTGGTGGTAGATTGCGCCTATATGGAGTATGTAGAGGATGAAGCTTACAAGCTTGAGCCGAAAGATTTTATAAATTATGAAAATGTTATCTATCTTGGGACATTCTCTAAAGCTTACGGACTTGGCGGAATGCGGGTAGGTTACGGAATTGCAAATGAGAATATAATCAGTGTGCTTTATAAAGTGCGCCCGCCGTTTAATATTACAAGTTTAAGCTTGCTTGCAGCGGTAGAGGCGAGCAAAGATAAAGCTTTTGTGCAAAAAAGCGTAGAGTTAAACCGCAAAGAGATGCAAAGATATATCGGTTTTGCCGAAGAAAACGGTATTGAATATATAGAGAGTTTTACAAATTTTATCACTTACCTCTTTGATGAGAGCAGAAATTCAAGCAAAATTGCAAATTCGCTTATGAGAAAAGGGGTTATTATTAGAGATTTGGCAAGTTACGGGCTTAATGCAGTAAGAATTACAATCGGGACCGAGGTGCAAAACAGCAGGCTTTTTGAAGTTTTAAGCCAAGAGCTTTAAAAGCAGCAAATTTTGGAGTAAACAAAACAGATGCAGGCAATGGATATAAAAAATTACTCTATTGAAGAGTTGGAAGATTTAGCGGCTAAAATCCGCAATAAAATTTTAGAAACTGTCAGTAAAACAGGCGGGCATTTAAGTTCAACGCTAGGTGCGGTTGAATTGATTATTGCAATGCATTATGTTTTTGATGTCAATAAAGACCCGTTTATTTTTGATGTAAGCCACCAGGCGTATGCCCACAAACTCTTAACAGGCAGATGGGACAGTTTTGACACGCTTCGGCAGTTTGGAGGCATTTGCGGATATACCGACCCTGAAGAGAGTAAATTTGATTACTATAAAGCGGGGCACAGCTCAACCTCTATATCTATTGCAGTAGGTGCTGCCAAAGCTATTGCGCTAAAAAAAGAGAACAGAATCCCTGTAGCATTAATTGGCGACGGCGCAATGAGTGCAGGTATGGTTTATGAAGCGCTCAATGAACTTGGCGAGAGAAAATATCCGGTAGTTATAATTTTAAATGATAATGAAATGTCAATATCTCAGCCTATAGGCGCAATAAGCCGGCACCTTTCTAAAAAGATGGCTTCACCCTTTTACCAAAAATTTAAACAAAAAGTTGAATCTATGCTAGAACACCTGCCAGAGGGCGCTGCCTATATGGCAAAAAAACTGGAGGATACAATTAAGCTAATTACCCCGGGTGTGCTTTTTGAAGAGATGGGATTGGATTACATAGGTCCAATACGCGGACACAATTTAGAAGGCATAATTGATGCGTTAAAACTTGCAAAAGAGCTTAAAAAGCCTGTTATAGTCCATGCGCAAACCACCAAGGGCAAAGGGTATCATATTGCAGAGGGTCCAAAAGAGCACTGGCACGGGGTGGGCCCTTTTGATATTAAAACCGGCAAAAGCCTTAAAAAGAGCAATGGCAAATTAAGCGCCACCCAGATTTACAGCAATAAACTGCTTGAACTTGCCAAAAAAAATGAAAAAATAGTGGGGGTAACCGCAGCAATGCCGAGCGGAACCGGTTTAAGCCCGCTAATAGAGCAGTTTCCGGAGCGTTTTTGGGATGTTGCAATTGCCGAGCAGCACGCTGTAACCTCTATGGGACCGCTGGCAAAAGAGGGTTTTAAACCGTTTTGCACCATATATTCGACCTTTTTGCAAAGAGGATATGACCAGGTTATCCACGATATCGCTTTGATGAATTTAGGTGTTGTTTTTGCAATGGACAGGGCAGGAGTTGTGGGCGAAGATGGCGAAACGCATCAGGGGGCTTTTGATATCAGCTATTTAAGGCCTATTCCAAATATGACTCTGGCTGCGCCGTTTAACAGGCAAAGTTTTGAGAGGCTGCTTGAGTTTGCAGTTGATTTTAAAACTCCGCTGGCTATAAGGTATCCGCGCGGCTCTTTTATTGCCGAAGATTTCGATGTCCCCCCTTATGAACTTGGCAAATCGCATCTTATTGATGAGGGTAAAGATATTTTATTTATCGGTTACGGTAATGGGGTCGGGCGTGCAATAGAGACAAAAAAAGAGTTAAAACATTTAAATCCGGCAATTTTGGATTTGCGTTTTGTAAAGCCGCTTGATACAGAAACACTGGCAAATTTAGCAAAGGATTTTAAAAAGTGGTATATCTTTAGCGACAGCGCCAAAATGGGAGGAGTTGAGTCGGCCATACTTGAATTTTTGGAAAGCAGCGGCATAAAAGATGTAAAACTGGAGAGTTTTGAGTATGAAGATTTCTTCATCCGCCACGGAAAAACAGCAGATATTGAGCAATTTCTTGGTATTATGCCAAAACAGATTGCAAAAAAGCTTGAAGCAGTAAGTAAAAAGCAATAAGCATAAGGCTTAAAACCAAAAGTATAGCTTCCCCGTCATTCCCGCGAAAGCGAGAGTGTGCAAAAAGTCCAAAAAAGTTACCATCGCTGTCACTCTGAGCGAAGTGAAGAATCTCTTTACTGCCGTTCTATCGAGATTCTTTGCTACGTTCAGAATGACTGAAATGGGTAATTTTACAGAAATTTTAACTTTTTGCGCACTCTCATCAAGCAAGGAATGACAAAAAGCACAGCATTACAGGCTTTTAGCTTACAGCTTTGTGCTTTAAGCTTTTAGCTTATAAAAATTAGGAGCAGCAATGAAAGAGTATATTTTTACAAGTGAATCGGTAACAGAGGGGCATCCGGATAAGATGGCAGACCAGATTAGCGATGCCATTTTAGATTATATTATAGAGCGTGACAAAAAGGCAAGGGTTGCGTGCGAAACATTGGTTAGCAACGGATTTTGCGTTATTACAGGTGAATTAAAAACCACAACTTACGCCCCTATGCAAGAGATTGCCAGAGAGGTTATCAGAGAAATAGGCTATACGGATGCCACTTTTGGTTTTGATTACAGAACGGCAGGGGTTTTAAACGGTGTTGGAGAGCAAAGCCCCGATATTAACCAGGGTGTTGACCAAGACAGCGGAGAGATTGGAGCAGGCGATCAAGGCTTGATGTTTGGATATGCATGCCGCGAAACAAAAGAGCTTATGCCGCTTCCTATCTCTTTGGCGCATAAAATCACAGCAAAACTGGCAGAGGTGAGAAAAAACGGAACACTTCCATATCTTCGCCCAGACGGCAAGGCGCAAGTGAGCGTTCTTTATAAAAACGGCAAGCCAACAAGTGTAAAAACGGTTGTTGTATCAACCCAGCACGCCCCGGAAATCGAGCAGAAACAGCTGCACCAGGATATCATAAGAGAGGTTATAGAAACAGTCATCCCAAAAGAGCTTCTTGCTGATGATGTGGTTTATCATATCAACCCTACAGGACGCTTTGTTATAGGCGGTCCGCAGGGAGATGCAGGATTGACAGGCAGAAAAATCATTGTAGATACTTATGGCGGCAGCTGTCCTCACGGCGGAGGGGCATTTAGCGGCAAAGATCCGACAAAAGTGGATAGAAGCGCAGCTTATGCAGCTAGATATGTTGCCAAAAATTTAGTTGCAGCAGGCGTGGCAGAGAGGGTTACTGTGCAGGTAGCTTATGCTATCGGAGTAGTTGAGCCGGTTTCTATTATGGTTGACACACACGGTGATGAGCGTTACGATTCTAAACTTTTAGAAGCGTGTGTAAGGGATATTTTCGATTTAAGACCGGCAGGAATTATTAAAGAGCTTGATTTATTGCGCCCAATCTACCGAAAAACCGCCGCTTACGGCCATTTTGGAAGAGAGCTTGAAGAGTTTACCTGGGAGAGAACCGATAAAGTAGATGAGATAAAATCCTACTTGCAAGCAAAAAAATGAATTTTTTTTTAATGATTAAAACAAATTTGTAAATTTTTTTGCTATAGTGTTATTACAAATTACAAAAAGGAGAAACCAATGGCAGTAATTATTACAGATAGTTGTATCAGCTGTGCGGCTTGTATTGATGAGTGTCCAGTAGAAGCTATTGTTGATGAAGATGAAAACCCGACTGGGGAAGATATTTACTATGTTTACGCTGATAAGTGTGTAGAGTGTGTAGGTTACCATGACACACCTGCATGTGCAGAAGCGTGCCCTACTGAAGGGTGTATTGTATGGGGCGACTGTGCTGAAGGCGCTACATGCAGAGATGATGTTCCTGCAGAAGCAAGAGCAGAAAGACAGCCAGTTATCGAAGATTAATCAAATCCCGCTTTTGCGGGGTTGTAACCGCAGACTCCGCTTTTTTTAAAAAATCCCAAAAAACTTATAAATTTAATTTCTTATTTACCTCTAATATGGTATTATCTCACCCAAAATTCACTCTAGGATAGGTGTTATGGAAAGAACATTGTCAATTATTAAACCAGATGCAGTAGCAAAAGGTGTTATCGGTAAAATTTTGGACAGATTTGAAAGCAACGGTTTAAGAATTGCAGCTACAAAAAAAATTCAACTTACAAAAGAGCAAGCTGCAGAATTTTATGCTGTGCATAAAGAGAGACCTTTTTTTGGTGAACTTGTTGAGTTTATGACAAGCGGGCCTGTTGTTGTTTCTGTATTAGAGGGCGAAAATGCGGTTGCAAAAAACAGAGAATTAATGGGCGCTACAGACCCTAAACAGGCAGAGCCTGGAACAATTAGAGCAGATTTTGCAGAGAGTATCGATGCAAATGCTGTTCACGGCAGCGACTCTTTAGAGAATGCTAAAAAAGAGATTGCATTCTTCTTTGCAGAGTGCGAAATTTTATAATAGATGCAGATAAGTTTTTTAAAAATAAAACAGGCTCCTGTTGATGTAAATTACTCAAAAGACGGAGTTGAAATAAAAGGCTCTTTAGAGAGAATCGACAGGGAGAGTGTAAAATTAAACTCTAGCTTCAACAGTGAAGTGGAGGTTGTTTGCAACCGGTGCGGAAAAGAGTATAAACTTAAGGCAGACTATCCGCTTGAGCTAATATTAAGCGACGGCGGGTATAATGCCAAAAATGAAATAGATGTTATTGAGTTTTTTGGCGGAAGCATAGATTTTGATTATCTGGCTTTTAGCGAAGTTACCTCGATAAAAGAGGATTATAATCTCTGCAGTGAATGTCAGGATGCCACAGAACTGTTAGAGGTTGAATTTTAAAGAAAGGAAAAATCATGGCAGTACCAAAGAGAAGACACTCTAAAACAAGAGCGGCAAAAAGAAGAACACACTACAAAGTAACACTTCCAAGACCTGTAAAAGATGAAGATGGGACTTGGAGAATGCCTCACAGAATGAACTTAACTACCGGTGAATATAAATCTCAAGATTAATTTATGAGTATAGTTACTGTTGCAATTGATGCAATGGGCGGGGATTTCGGTCCCGAACCCATTATAGAAGGCTTAATAGACGCTTTAGATGAAAAAAAGTTCAAAGCGGTTTTAGTGGGCGATAAAGATGAAATACTCTCTTATTTGCCGCAATTTTACGCCGACCATATAGAGATTTTGCACTGCAGCGATGTAATCTCTATGAGCGATGCCGCCACAGATGCTCTAAAGCGTAAAGATTCATCTATTTACCAGGCTGTAGAGCTTGTTAGAGAGGGTAAAGCCAATGCTGTTGTTTCTGCAGGGCACAGCGGGGCTACTATGACTCTGGCAACATTAAGAATAGGCAGGCTGCCGCATGTTAGCAAGCCGCCTCTGGCAACGCTTATGCCAAATATTACCGGGCAGAAGTCCCTGCTTTTGGATGTTGGAGCAGTGACAGACTGCAAACCGAAAAACCTTTATGAGTTTGCAGTTATGGGTAAAGCTTACGCCCAAGAGGTGATGGGGATCATCAGGCCTAAAATCGGGCTTTTAAGCAATGGAGAAGAGGATAGCAAAGGAAACGACCTTACAAAAGAGACTTTCCCTCTCTTAAAAGAGATTACCGGGTTTGTAGGCAATGTAGAAGGGCGCGATATTTTTAACGGTACAGTAGATGTAATTGTAACAGACGGTTTTACCGGAAATGTTGTGCTTAAAACCAGCGAAGGGGTTGCATCTACAATTATTGAACTTATGCGCCAAAATATCAAAAAGTCGATTCCTGCAAAAATCGGCGCACTTTTAATGAAGAGAAAAGTGTTTAGCAACCTTAAAAAACAGATAGATTACGCAGAATACGGCGGCGCCCCTCTTTTGGGTTTAAAAGGGTGCGCAATAGTTAGCCACGGCAGCTCAAATGCCAAAGCGATAAAAAACGCCATATTCCAAGCAATCCGTTTCTCCGACTCTGCAATTTACGATAAAATCGAAGATATTTTAGAAAAGCACAATAATAGCTGATACCCCAAGGGTGTTTTTAACCCAAATTTTGTATTTGTAAATTAATTAACTTTTCAAATAACCAATAAATCAGCAACCAGTTAGCCAATCCCCCAGATTCTTAATCAAGTCGGGAATGGCAAGATGCTTTACTCTATTGGTTTTTAGTTTTACCCAATAAATGGCTTTTTTAGTTATGGCATTGGGCCAACCTTTAAATGGGTGTCTATAACTTCACTTGTGATATCATCATAATACATTAGGACAAGTAAAATTAAAAAGATTGCTGCAATAAATGCAAATATTTTAATATAACTGTAAGGGCGTTCACCTGTAATTTCGCCTGTGACGCCGTTTATTGCGATATCATATCTTTTTCCTTTATGTTCAAAGCTGCTAATCCATACAGGCAGCATGGTTGTTTCGAAAACTTCGTTTGAGTAACTGGTGCTTATACTCTCAACTCTTTGCTCATCGCCGCCGATTGAGTATAAAACATCGCTGTAAACAACGCTTTTTATATACTCTTTTGTTTCGCTGTAACAGTTTTTAAGCTCTCTGTCATATTCAAAGCTTTCAAAACCGCTTAAAAAAGAGGGGTTAAAAAGCATCAGCCGGTTTAAATCGTAACTTCTTATACTATGGAGAATTTCCGGCAGTTTAGAGTTTGCATTTACTAAAATATCGTAAAAATCCCTGCCGGTTGTTCCGCTTACATAAGTCCAGTTTATGCGCCTTTCCAACTCTCTTACAACTTGCTCTCTGCCGTTTATGTAAACAACTTTTTCGACCTCTACATAATATGCGTCACCCCTGTAACCGCTGTAGCGGGTGAATGTTTTGGCATCAAAACTAAAATATGGCGCATAAAGCGGTTTAAATTTATGTTCAAAATCGAGCAGCTTTTTTAAACTGCCGGGTGCAAACCACAAAGAGCCGAGCCACTTTTTAAAAATCTCTCTTGCACTCTCTTTATCTATTGCAAAAGGCAAAATAGAATAAGGGGGTTTTGGGTTGACCGGTTTTGTAACCAGAGGATTGCTGCAGTATGGGCAGTTTTTTGAGAGTTCAAACTCTTTAAACTCAATATCTGCGCCGCAGCCTGGGCAATCAACAGTTTTTAAAATGCCGTTTGGTTCAATTTCGCTAAAAACCGGCTCTTTTGCACGCACATAAACCTGTGCATCTATTGCTTTGGTGCTTTTGCAGCTGCTGCACACCAGATGGTAAGAGCCGATTTGATATACCATATAACTGCCGCAGCTTGGGCATTTAAAAGGGAGCGCTCTAAACTGCATTACACATTAGGAACCGGCGGCGGCGTGGTTTTAAACAGTTCGCCTATTAACTCTTTTGCCCTTACCCAGTTATCCAGCCCCTCCTGCCATATATAACTGTTTTCCACAAGCTGCCCTTTGGCAATTAAATTTTTTATATCTTCTAGAGTGTGCGGACCGTCAGCTTTGCCCGCTTTAACAATGTAAAACGGTTTGTTTTGCGGCACCGGCGGCGGAGTCTCATTAGATTTAGCAAAACTTTTGGCAATCTCATTGCCCATTGCGATGCCTGCACCAATAGCTGCAGCTTCGCCTGCCCCTTTGCCGCTGCCTAAAGCTTTAGCACCCTGATATTTAATATGCTCATCCAGATCCCCCACAGCTTTTCTGGCAGCTCTTTTATCTATAGCCTCTTCCACCTCTTGCGGCAGTGAAATATTCTCTACAAGCAATCTTTCCAATTTCAAACCGTAACTGTTAAAATCTTCTTGCAGCTTCTCTTTTAAAAACTCTCCAAACTTATCATAGCTTGCTGCCATATCGAGCACCGATTCTCCGCTCTCTGCCAAAATTTCGGGCAGTTTTGAAAGAATCAGGTTTGTCAGCTGGGTATCAACCTCATCAACCGTAAAATGGCCGTCTGTGCCGACCACCTCTTTTATAAACTTTTTAGGGTCATTTACTCTAAACTCATAACTTCCAAACGCTTTTAACCGCACAGAGTCAAACTCTCTGTCACGTACAATAACCGGATTTTTTGTGCCCCATTTTTGCGAAAAGAGTTTAGTATTTATAAAGTAAACCTCTGCTTTAAAAGGGGATTTAAAACCGTGGTCCCAGTGCTGCAAATCGGTTAAGATAGGCAGGTTGTCGGTCTCTAGTTTGTAAATTCCGGGCTCTAAAATATCGGCAATCTCCCCTTTATCCACAAAAACCGCAATCTGCGATTCACGCACTATCAGCTTTGCGCCATATTTAATTTCGTCATCACCTCTTGGAAAGCGCCAAAGAATAGTATCTTGTGTATTATCTTTCCATTCGATTATATCTATAAACTGCCCAAAAAGCCAATCCATCAATCCCATAATTTCTCCTTATTTGTCTGTCCCTCCAGCAGCTAATGAAGCTTTTGCCAACTTTTCCTGTTTTGCTTTTGTGGCAATCAGCGCCTCTTTTAAAGCTTTTTCTGTTTTTTCTAACTCCTCTTCGGCAAGTGCTCTTGCTTTTTTGCCCTCTTCGGTAATTTTTAAAGAGTCATTTAACGTAGCAATTAGTGTTTCGTTTGCCTTTTTTATACTCTCTATATCAAACACCCCGCGCTCCATCTGCTTGCGCACTTCGGCATTTGCCTCTCTTAAACCTTCTGCATTGGCTTCGAGCAAATCGTTTGTTAAGTCGTTTGCCTCTTTAATAGCTTTTGCCGCTTCGTGGCTTCTAAAAATAGTAACAGTTTGCGCTAGCTGGTTGCGCCAAAGCGGGATTGTATTTACCAGCGTTGAACCGATTTTATTTATTAAAGATTTATCGTTTTCCTGAATCAGCCTAATGCTAGGGAGCGCTTGCATTGCAACCTGGCGCGAAAGTTTTAAATCGTGCACCCTGCGCTCCAGGTCGTCTCTAAAGCCTCTAATCTCTTTAAGCTCTTGAACCGCCATCATATCTTCGCTTTTTGCTCTCTCTTCATATTGCGGAATAATCTTTTCATCCAGCTCTTGCAGTTTCATTTCGCCGGCATGAATGTAAATTTCAAGCTGCCTAAAGTAATCCAGGTTGGCATCGTAAAGTTTATCGAGCGAAACTACATCTTTTTCCAGCTTGGCTTTGTGGCGTTCAAGGTTTTCGGCGATTGTGTCAATCTGCTCTTTTACCTCTTCGTATTTTTGGATAAATTTCGCAAGCGGTTTTGTAAAACCAAAAAGTTTTTGCCACCAGCTTAACTGCCTGTTTGGATTGAATTCATCTATATCAAACCCTCTGATTGTTGCAACCATACTGTTTAACAAATCTCCGGTTTTGCCGGTGTCTTTATTTTTAACACCCTCTAGCATTCTGTTTGAAATTTCATCCAGCTTCTCTTGCGCTTTAGAGCCGAAATATATAACAGAGTTTCTGTCGTTAATATCTATTTCGCTTAAAGCTTCTTGAAGTTTTGCCTCTTCTTGGGGAATAACCGCGGGCGGGTTCTCCTCTTTTTTCTCTATTGATGTCTCTATTATCTCTTTTACTTTCTCTTCCATTTACTATTTTCTCCTTTTCTTTAGTGAAGCTCAGAGCGAAGAGCTTAGAGCCTAGAGCTAACAAGGCGGCTTCGCCTTTTTTAAGCGGCTCCGCCGCAAATAATAAAACGCGGCAAAGCCGCCCAATTAGCTCTAAGCTCTGATCTCTTAGCTCTTAGCTTCCTCAACTCTCAAGCTGCTTTTTTAATGTGTCTATCTGCACATCCAGATCGAAAAGTTCATTGGATTTTAACCTTTCTAACTCTTCATCAAAGCGGTTAGATGCTTTATCGAGCAATTCAATAAGCCTGGTTCTGTAACTTTTATCCAGAATTTGCTCATCTATCTCATTATACTGCTTTATCACATCTTTAATGCCATCTAGGTAAACAACCATAAATTTCCTTGCAACCCGTATATCTTTGGGGTCCTCTTTTATATTTTGCAAAATCTTTTCTGCCCTTTGCAAAGCGCCGCCTATTGCCTCTTTTAACTCCAAATCGCTTATTTTATCTTTTGCTTCCTCTATATTTAAAAGTTTGTTTTGGGCTTCTTGGATATCTTTTATAAGTTTCTTGTAATTTACGCCGCTCTCTTGCGGAATTTTATCGCTAGAGGGGTCAAATCCGTAATATATAACTCCGCCGGCAAATGCTAAAATTGCATTAAATACAGAGTTTAAAAGAGCTATTTTATCGACCACAAGCCCCAAAAAGAGAACCGCAACGCCAAGCCCTATAGAGCCTAAAAGTTTATACTTTATTTTAGGTGCAAGCGCAATGCTTTTTTGATTATATTCAAACTCCTGTTTTAACCCCTTCTCTACTAGATATACAGAGATGTAAAGCAGAGCAAAAGCTATAAGTTTTAAAACAAATTTGGAATAATCGCCGTCAAAAAGGGAACCTGCAGTAGAGAGAAAAAGCGGAACCAAAAAAATGTACAACAAAACCGCGCCGGGTGCTTTTGCTTTTTTTCTAAAAATTTTTAATTTTTTTGCTTTAGCCATTAAAAACTGCTCCAAATGGTGTATCCGAGCGAATAAAGCAGAAAAATAAAACCAAATATTTTATAATAACTCATCGCTTGAAACCTTTTTTTGATATTATAATATAAAATTTTTCAAAAGGCAAAATAATGGGCACTATATTGGATATTTTTTTAGAAATTACACAAATCCCCAGATGCAGCCACAATACTCAAAAAATGGAAGAATATTTAATTGATAAAATTAAAAGGTTCGGTTATACGGTGCAGATTGACGGGGCAAAAAATATTTTAGCAAGCAGTAAAAATCCCAAAATCTGCCTGCAGGCTCATTATGATATGGTTTGTGTAGGTGATGCGCCCAAAATAGAGCCGGTAATTGAGGGTAATATCTTAAAAGCGAAAAATTCCAGCCTAGGCGCTGATAACGGCATTGCAATTGCAATGATGCTAAAGCTTATGAGTGAGGGGGCAGAAGCGGAGTTTCTCTTTACAAATGATGAAGAGGTCGGGTTAATTGGGGCTAAAAATTTAGAATTGAATATAAAAAGCCCCTATCTTTTAAATCTTGACAGCGAAGATGAAAAAGAGGTTTACATAGGATGCGCCGGCGGCACTGATGTGCTGCTTGAGAGAGAACTTAAAAACAAAAAGAAAAAAGGGCGCTTTTTTGAAATATCCATAACAGATTTGCCAGGCGGCCATTCGGGTGTTGATATCGATAAAAATATCCCAAATGCAATAATTGAGCTTGCTAAATATATCAAAGCAAATAGTTGCCAAATTGTCCGTTTTAAAGGGGGTGAGAGAATCAACTCTATTGCGGCAAATGCTAAAGCAACAGTTTTTGCACAAAATTTAACCCCTCAAAACGGAATTGAAATAAAAGAAATCGGTGGTGAATTTGAAGTTACAGATTTTGATATAGAGGATATTTTATCATTGCCAAACGGGGTGCTTGAGTTTAATAAAGAGTTTGATGTAGTAGAGAGCAGCGCAAATGTGGCACTGGCAGACATAGGGGATAAAATGGCAAAAATAGAGGTTAGTTTGCGCTCTTTAGATAATAGCAAGCTTGATGCTATAGCCAAAGAAATACAAGAGCAGTTTAAAGAAAAATACACCGTTAAACTCTACGGCAAATATCCAGGATGGAAACCCCAGGTAAACCAGTTTACCCAGACTGTCCAAGAAGCGCTAAAAAAGATTTTTGGAGAGTGCAAAACAAAAGTAATCCACGCCGGATTGGAGTGCGGAATTTTAAGCCAAAAACTCCCTTCCACCCAAATGGCTTCAATAGGCCCAAACATCCGATACCCCCACTCAACCAGAGAATTTACAGAACTTGACTCTGTAGAAAAAACCTATATAGCAGTAAAAGAGATAATAAATAAAGTTTAGAGGCTAAAAAAAATTTTTTGCCCGTTCTAGTTTGTATTTTTTTGAGTGCATTTTTTTGAGTTGTTTTTTTGTAAGAGGTGCGGCGTTTATTAGGGTGCCTTGGAATAGGTTTTTATTTATTAGGGTTTTGTCAAAGAGTATCGGGTTATTGTGGCACTGCTCGCATGATTTGGGTTTTTTTGTGATTGTGTGGGGGTGTTTTATTAGAAAGGCTTCTATTTTTTTGCCGTCTGTTTGGCTTATGTTATCCAGCACCATTGTGCCGTTTTTATCTTTGTAGCTTATTTTGTATTGGAACATCGGTTTGGCAAGCTCTATTTTGCCATATTTGGAGTTAACAAGCCAAAAGTTTTCCCATCTTTTGAATTTCCAGCCGCTATACCAGATGCCTGATTTTTCCTTATTGTCGAGGTAATCTAGCGACTTTGGCGGGGGCGGGGTTTTGGATTTTAGGGCATTAATTAAGAAGCTTTCTAGTTTTGGGTCAAATTGCTTTGTTAGGCGTTTCCACTGCTTGTAATTTGGTGTGTCGTCGCGAAGCAGGTTTAAGTTGTAGCTATTTACCATCCAGCTCGCATGGCAGGCTGTGCAAGAGATTTTGCTGTGGTAGCTTTTATGGTTTTTGGCGCTTAAATTTTTATGGCAGGCAGTGCATTTTGGCTTTAGCCAGTTTTTGGCAATCTTTTTATTGTGGCAAGAGGTGCAGGTTAATCCCTTTTTATGGTGGATATCTTGCGCTAAATAGTGGTAATCTATACCGTCTTTGCTTTGGGGGTAAAAGCCCTCTTTATCTAACGGGCTGCGGTAAGATTTATCGTAATCGTGCGGAAATTTGCCCAGATAGTCGCTGCCGATAAATTCACCGTTGTGGCACTTTAAACATTTGCCCTGAGCCGGTTTTGCTTTGTAACTGTCGGCTCTGTTTTTGTGCGGATTGTGGCAGGCTAGGCAGAGGTTTTGCGTTGGGTTGACCGTTTGGCTTGTTAAGTGGCAGCGCAGACATTTTCTTCGAAGCAAATCATCAACCAAATCTTTTGGTTCTTTTATCACTTTTGGCGGCAGCGGCAGGGTTTGCAAAGTTATATTGCTATCTTTAATGCCAAATGTTTTGCGGGTTGTGTTTATCGCCTTTTTTAGTGTAAAGTGGATATTGCTTTTACACTCTTGCATTTTATTTGAGTGGCATTTAATGCAGCTGTTTGCATTTAGGGTTAAAGTAAGTGCAACTAATATTGCGGCGCTTTTTGATATATTAGGTTTAAGTATGCGTTTTTTATAAGGAGAAGCTGTAAAAAAAGTTATTATTTCTGTAAATTTACCTATCGCTGTCATTCTGAGCGCAGCGAAGAATCCCAGCATAATGAAAGTAAAGAGATTCTTCGCTGCGCTCAGAATGACAAAGAGGTAAAATTTTCTAACATTTTTCACAGCTTCTATAGATTGGGAACGAGGGGCTTTTCCAAAAACCAAAAACCAAAAACTAAAAACCAACCTTCTCATTTTAAAAGCTCCCTGGCACAAGGAGTTTGCCCTTTTTTAAAGCGTTTTTTGCTCTTTTTGAAATCTTTATAGATTTTATCATTGTATTCGCCGTGGCAAATTATGCATTTGTAAGCGTTTACAATTTTGTTTACCTCTTGCTTGTTAAAGCCTCTTGCACTATCTCGCGAAAAGCTTTGAAATCGAACCCCCTCTTTGCTAATTAGTGCATCTATTGGGTAATTTATAGGTAAACCGCTTCTGTTAGAGTCGTAATACGGCATAAAAGAGATGCCGTTTCTATTCATATCTAAAATACCGTTGCCAAGTCCGATTGCAAGCGGGTTAAAGTGGCAATCTATGCAGCTTCTTGCCTCTTTGCTTGTTGTGTGCGGGCTCCAGGCTGCATAGGCAAAAGAGTGGAAAGGCTGTGATGTGCCGTTTTTATCAAAAATTGTCATTAAAACCTGACATCCCGGGGCTGTGGGCATAATTTTTTTATTATAGCCGATTGCGAGTGCAGGGGATTCGTAGCGCAGGTAACTTCGAAGTTCCATCCACTGCCCTTTGGTTTTTTTATGTTTTATCCAGTCGTATTGTTTTCCGTTTTTAAAGTAAACTTCGTGGCATCCGTAGCAGCTTGGCATCCATTTACTGTGGCAGGCTGAGCAGTCAAGCCGTTTATGGATTTTTAAATTGTGGTAAGGTTTATTGCCAAGTTTTGGGATTATAAATTTTTTGCCGTCTCTTTTTCGGTAAATTATTGTTTTATTTCCATCTTTTGCAACATTATAAAGCGGCGTGCCTTTTTTGCGGGTAATTGCAATATCTTTTGCAAGCGGCACAGAGCCGTTTAATGCGCTTAACATTGCAGCTTTTGGATAATTTTGGCTTGGCTTAAAGTTTGGGGCGTGGCAGTCGCTGCAGCTAATATCTAAAGCGTCTTCCATGTGCAGATGCTTTTTGCCATCCCCCATTACCCCGGCTTCGCTGTGGCAATCAATGCACTCAAGCCCTCCTTTGCTGTGGTGAATATCGGCAGGCAAATCGTAGTAAAAACGGCTTTTATCGAGCCTGTGGCTCAATTTGCCATGGATAAACGGGGTGCCGTAACCTTCGCTTTCGAACTTTCCAAAGTAGCTTAAGCCTATGCGGTTTGAGCGGTTGTGGCACTTTAAGCAGTTTTTAGAAGGAATTTTAGTGCTTAACTTTGGGTGGATAATTTTAATGCCGCCGTTGCCGCTAATAATTTTTGCAGGTGCTACACGGTGGCAATCGACGCATCCGCCCCCGCGCGGGGTGTAGTTTTTAAATATCTTTTCATCCTGGTTTATATGGCATGCGGCGCAGAGTTTGCTAAAGTGGTCTTCGGCAAGGCTCTGCTTGGCTGCAGGCTTTGCTCTTAACTGCTGTATTCCGCCGCTTTGGGTAATTTTAGCTGTCTCTTTAAATTGGAATTTAAGCGTATCTAAAACCCCGCTCATTGAGTTCATTATGGAAGTTTGCACTCTTTTTATCACCTCTTCGTGGCACTTGCCGCAAAAAATCTTTGCATGTTCTAAACGGGCAGGGTGCAAAACCATATTTTTATGGGCATCTGTTTTGTCTAAAGCACTGCCGTCACCGCCGTGACAAGAAGCGCAGCCTATCTTTTTAATATCGTGAAAACCGTCCATTTGCGTAGTGTTGCTGTGGCAATTTAGGCAAGACTCATTTGAGTATAGCAAGTTAAAAAATAAAAGCGCTGTAAGTAAGTATTTCATAAATTGCCCGAAAGTTTTTAAGAAAGTATAGCATAAATTCCCCGCAAAGGGGAAATGAATTATTTATCTAAAGGTCTGTTTGGTGTAGCAGTGTAATCTGCCATAGAGCCGTCGTAAAGTTTTGCATCCATTCCTAAAAGGAATCTTTGAACAAAAGTAGAACCTGCTGCCAGGTGTCCTGTGTTGCAGTAGTTAATTACAGGCTTGCTAGTATCGATTCCTGCATCTTTTAATTTTTTCATTAAGTTATCTTTACTGTCAAGATAAAATACACCATCTTTTTCTACAGTGTAAACTTTAGCATGAAGCGCTTTCGCACCAGGAATATGACCTTCTGCCATTCTTCTAGGATCCGGCTTTTTCATATCTGCATGGTAATGAGATTTCCCAGGTTTTCCTTCGCCTGTTGCATCTAAAAATTGTGCAGTTTTTAAAGTTACCGCTTCATCAACATCTTCTAAACTTGCATAAGCGCTTCTGTCAAATTTTTTAATTTGGTAGTTACCCTCTTTTGTAGTAGGCTCTTTGCTTGTTTCGCCGCCCGCTTTTACAAAACCTTCATAACCGCCGTCTAAAATTGCAACATTGCTTTTGCCGTAATACATAGAAACTAAAGCAGCAAGAGCGCCGTCTCTGTAAAGTTTAGCTTTATTCCCTCCAGCATAGAATACTACTGCGTTATCATTTGTAATACCGCATTTTTTTGCAGTTTCTACAAATTTATTAGGGGCTGCAAAATAACCTGGAATAGGCTTTTTTAAATTAGGGTTGTAGTATCTTCCTTCTCTAAAATTTGAAAGAGGGCAAGATACTGCGCCTTTAATATGACCATTGTTGTAATTTGGATGCTTTTCGCTGTTTTTTCTAACATCGATAATAACTAAATCTTTGTCATTTAGGTGTTTTTTTAACCACTCTGCATCCACTATGTGGTTTGCCGGCAAATCTACTGCCATAGCAGCACTGCTTGCTAGTAAAGCGCTTGCGATAATTTTTTTCATTATCTTCTCCTTTATAACTTTCTGTATTATAAGGTTAAATCAACCTTTGCTAAAAAGACCGCAGTCTTTTTGGCAAAAGTTATTGTGGACAGGTTTGCAATTTGTTTATTTTCCAATAAACAGCCATAAGTTCCCGCTTTTGCGGGAATTGCGATGAAGGCATAATATTATTATTCTCGACAAAAAGAGAATTTATACGGTTTTGTATATTGGTGCATTTGCTATTTATATATTTGAAAAATAGATAATTTATTAAACTTTTCCAATAACCAATATACCAATCAGCCACTCAACCTATATTAGCAGCCCATCTCTTCCTCTTCTTCAGCAGCAGGCTTAGCAGGTTTTGCAGGCTGAGCTGCCGTCTGGGATGCTTTTTCTTCAGGTTTTTGGGCAGCTTTGTTTTCTGTTTTTGCATTGTCTGCCTCTGTGCTAGAAGCTGCTGCAGCTTTTGCAGATGATGGCTGAGATGCTTTGCATTTTGCATCGGTAATTTGCGCCAACACTTTATATCCGGCTCTATTTTCCGGATCGGCTTTTATTGCAAGTTTTGCAAATTTAAAAGCTTTTTCTATATCATTATTTGCCAGAGCAGCCTGAGCATTTTTTGTATATTTTGCGCAAAGCTCTTTTTTGCTTTTTAAAATATCTTCATGGCTTGTGCTTATTGCAGCCAATACTCCTGCAGCTGCAATTAAAACCAAACCTACAATAGAAATCACTTTATTCATTTTTATCTCCTACTAATTTTTTCATTATTAACATAAAAATAAGAAGCCCAAAAGAGACCCCCACTGTTATTAAATAAGATATTCTGATATCTCCGCCGACAAGTTTGTCGATTGTGAACCTCCCTAAATTTGCCGAATTTGCAAAATCTGCAATGTAACTGTAAATATCGAAATAGAAATACATTCCGACAAAAAGCCCCAAAGCAAAGAACAGGGCATCTATTTTTGCAGTTGCTACGCCAACTACTGCAGTTCCAGGGCACCAGCCGCTCATAACCATTCCAATCCCAAAAAGCAGCCCGCCGGCTAGATAGGCCCAAAGGTATGTTGTGGGTATAAAAAGCTGCGAATAGTCAACATAGCCAAAAATTGAAGCTAAAAATATCAAAGTTGCGGCAGTGACTATTGCGCTTACCATAACTTTTGCAACCATAACATTTCTAAAATAAAATATTGGCGCAATATGAGCAGATGTTGCAAATCCTGCGCGCTCAAGTATAAATCCAAACATTACTCCAAGCAGAACAGCCAGCATTAAATTTGTATGGCTGTCAAAAAAACCGTTTGTGTATAGTGGAAAAATTGTCTCCATTACTCCACCCCTTTCCACATATTTTTAAACAGGAATGCGAAGAAAAATCCTGCTCCAAATGCTGCAAGCATAAAAATCCATGAGCCTACACTGAAAGTAGCTGCGCCGTCAAGCGCCTGTCCGCTGGTGCAGCCTCTTGCCAATCTTGTTGCAACGGCTATAAAAATACCGCCTAAAAATGCAAACAGCAATCTTTTGCCGCTGGAGTATCCTTTTGCTCTTGTAATTTCTGGTTTAATTCTTTTTGCCAAAAGTGCGCTGATTAAACCGCCTATAAAGATACCCAACACCTCTAAAACAGTCCAATTTGCCAATGCATTGCCGTGTTTTAAGTATTTGCCTGCATAAGCATTTTGGGCAAAAGAGGGGTCAATTGTATAAACCGCTTGAGCAGTTGCCCTCGCAAATGCACCGCTAGCACCCATTCCTTGACCGGCTACAATAAATGTGACAAAAAGCGCCACCCCTAAAATAATACCGGCAAGAATAGGAGACCAGTAGTTATTATTTTTCATAAGTATTACTCCTATTAAATTATTTGTTAATGTAATAATAACATTAATTATAATATGGAAAACTGAAAAATAACAAAAATTTATTATAAAAAAATATTATGTTACAATATATAACACATTAATATATAATAAAAATCGGTTAGATGGCAAATAAAAAAAATTTAAGTGAGGCAAAGGTGTAAAATGGAACCTATATTTTATAAATTAGGCAGATTTTATGCTTGCATTAACCGTTGTTTAACCTATTGTTAACTATCAATTAATTATTTTTCTGTATCATAATAAACAATTTTATTTTTGGAGAAAGTGTTGGATACTATCAATAAAATCAGGAATGAAATATACAAAGTGGTTGTAGGTCAAGAAAAGATGGTAGAAGCCTTGCTGATTGGGCTTATCTGCCAAGGGCATATATTGCTGGAGGGTGTGCCTGGGCTGGCGAAAACAACAACAGTAAACGCTTTGGCAAAATCTCTTGGGCTTGATTTTAAAAGAGTGCAGTTTACTCCGGATCTGCTGCCGACAGATATCATAGGGACTGAAATTTATGATCCGACAACAAACAGTTTTAAAATAAAAAAAGGTCCTGTATTTACCAATTTGCTGCTTGCAGACGAGATTAACAGGGCTCCGGCAAAAGTGCAGTCTGCACTGCTGGAAGTTATGCAGGAGCAGCAGGTAACTATTGGAGATGATACTTTTAAGCTTAATCCTCCTTTTTTGGTAATGGCTACCCAAAACCCGGTTGAGCAGGAAGGTGCTTATGAATTGCCAGAAGCCCAGTTAGACAGGTTTTTAATGAAAGTTATAGTAGGTTACAACACCCGTGCAGAAGAGCTAGAAATTGCCAGAAGAGTATCCAATGACAGTTTTGAAGAGATTAAGCAGGTAGCAACCGCCAAAGATTTAATGAGGGTTCGGGATGAAGCTATGGAGGTACATATAGACCCGGAGATTGAAAAATATATAATCGAGATAATTTTTGCTACCAGAGAGCCGGAGCGTTACGGGCTTAAGAAGATGAAAGATTATGTAGAGTATGGTGCAAGCCCAAGGGCAAGCATTAATATGTATAAGGCGGCACGGGCAGTTGCCTATATTAAGGGGCAGGATTTTGTTTCACCGATTGAGATAGCTTATATTGCAAAAGAGATTTTGCGCCACCGTATAATTTTAAGTTATGAAGCACAGGCAGAGGGCATTACGCAAGATATGATTATAGAAAAAGTTTTAGCGGCGGTTCCGATACCATAATGAATACAAAAGCAAAACAGATAATTTTAAAAACCAAGAAACAGGTTTTTGGAGCATTAAGCGGAAATAATATCTCTGCTCTCCACGGCGAGGGGTTTGAGTTTGCAGAACTCCGTGAATATGCTTACGGCGACGATGTCAGGAAAATAGACTGGAAAACAACTGCCAAGCAGGGCGGAAAGCCGTATGTGAAAATTTATCATGAAGAGAGGCAGCTTAATGTTGTTATTTCAACAATGTTAAGCGGTTCAACATATTTTGGAACAGATATTATTAAAAAAGATTTTATGATTGAAATTATGGCTTTGCTTGGCTATTCTGCCGTTAGAAATAAAGATCTTTTCAGCCATCTTTTGTATGCAGATGACTTTTATTATTACTCAAAACCGGCAAAAAAAATTTTTGCAGTCAATAAAGAGATAGAAAGAGCTGTCGAATTTGATGTTATAGGCAAACCTGCAAATTATCCAGGGTGGATAGAAGAGTTAAATAAGCGTGTCAGAAAGAAGTCTCTGCTTTTTTTAATTGCCGATTTTGTGGGAGATATAAACCTTTCTCTTTTGGCAAAAAAACATGATCTGTTTGTTATAATGGTAAGGGATTTTTTTATAGACAATCCAAAGCCTCTTGGAGAGATAAGATTGGTCGATCCGGGTTATCTGCATGAGTTTGTCGGCAATGTGGATGAGGGGACAATTAAAATTTATAAGGAAGAGCTGATAAAAAATGATAAAACATTAATGAAACATTTGCAAAAAATCGGTGCAAGGTTTTTAAAAATATATACACATCAAGATCCGTTTATAGAATTAATAAAGAGAATGCGATGATTCCAGAAATAAAAGATATCAAACCGTTTATAGAGATACAAGAACACTCTTTATGGATATTGGCAGCAACTGTTATTGCCGGGCTGATTATCGGGTATAAAGCTTATAAAGCAGTCTATAGTTATGTATTGGATAACTGTAAAATAGAGTGCCCTAAATACTATCTTTATAAGCTGCGCAATATCGACTGGAGTAATCCTAAAAAAGCTGCGTATGATGCAACTAAATATGGCAAGCTTTTAGCAAAAGATAAAAGAAGGGTAGAAATTTTTAACCAGTTAAGAACAAGGCTGGACAGATATAAATATAAAACAGAAGTTGAAGATATAGATAAAGAAACTTTAAACTATTTTAGTTTATACCTGCAGGTGTGCGATGAGTCATTATAGTTTGGAATACCCTTATGTTTTTCTGCTTTTGCCGCTGTTTTGGTTTTGCTTTAAAAAATGTCCGGCAAAAACCACATCGATATATTTTCCTTATATCGAAGTGCTTATTGGAAAAAAATCGCTAAAAAGCAGGTGGCTGGATATTATAAAATGGATAGCAATTATCCTGGTGCTTCTTTCTCTGGCTTCTCCGGTTAAGGTTACCACTTATAAGGATACAAAAGAAGAGGTCAGGGATATTATGCTTGTAATAGATTCAAGCAAATCTATGCTAGAGAGAGGATTTGATGCAGACAATCCTAAAAAAGATAAATTTAGTGCAGTAAAAGAGGTTGTAAAAAGTTTTATAAACAGCAGAAAACATGACAGACTGGGGCTGATAACATTTGCCAGCAGCGCATTTATAGCTTCGCCTTTGACATTTGATAAAAAGTATTTAAAAGATATTATACAAAAACAAAAGGTAGGAATTGTAGGCTCTAGAACTGCAATTTATGATGCTCTTTTGCAAGCGCTATACTCTATTGAGCACTCTGATGCAAAAAGCAAAATAGTGATACTTTTAACTGACGGTGTAGATAATATGAGTGAAACTCCATTTACAGATTTGGCTGCTATTCTTAAAAAAAGCGATATCAAATTATATACAATCGGAATAGGGGATTATAAAGATCTGGATGTGCCTAAATTAAAAGCGCTGGCAAATGCAGCACGGGGAAAGTTTTACTCTGCAACCGATAAACAGGCTCTTTCTAAAATATATAAAGAGATAGATAAAACCGAAACCAGCAAAGTGGAAGGTAAAATATACAAACAGTATAAATATTATTACTATTTTACTTTAATAATCGCGATTGTTTTAATTATGGTATATTTATATTTAAAAAGTGTCAGAGGGATTGCAAAATGAGTATAACTTACCCTCATATATTTATTATGCTGATTATACCGTATATAATTTTTGCCTTTTTGGTTTTGACAAATAAAGAGGGCATTGAGCGTGTATTCTCCCAAAAAGCTTTAAAACATATTAAGATAGAGGGGGATACCTTAAGCAGCAGAGCAAGAAATGTTATATTTTTTATCTCTATCTTTTTTATGATAATAGCAGCAAGCGGTCCTTATATAGACAGAGGAGAAAAAAATATTAAATTAAGCGGCATCAGTTTGACTTTTGCTTTGGATATTTCCGCTTCGATGAGGTGTAAAGATGTTTATCCAAACAGGCTTAATTTTGCTAAAATCAAGATAAAAGAGATGTTAAAAGAGCTGCCGCAAGATGAAATTATGCTAATAACTTTTTCTAAAAATGTTTTTCTGGTTTCACCTTTTACAACCGATAAACAGACGCTTACAGATGTATTAGACGGTATTACCGATGAGTATCTTTTAAGCTCGTCAAACTTTACAGCTTTGGCAAATGTATTAAAAAAGAAGCTGCATAATAAAAAAGAGAAAATTGTTGTAATTTTCAGCGACGGTGCAGAAAAAAGGGATTTATTGCAGTTTGAGAAAATTATTAAAAGTGAAAACATTACTCTTTATGCCGTTTTAACTGGAACAAAAGAGGGTGCAATGGTACTTGACGAAAAGAACAGGCCGCTGCTTGTAAATTATAATCCGGTTTACAGCAAAGTTAATGAATATTTAGGAAAAATAGCTAAAGAGAGCGGGGGAGATTATATAATTGCAGATTATGACAACAGTAAAATTTACAATTTGGCAAAAGAGATTAAAACAAAATTCCATGCAACTAATAGCGGCAAATATGTAAAAATAGAAGATAGGGTGCAGCTGTTTTATTACTTTATTATTGCGGCTTTAGTATTTTTGCTGGCCGCTTTTGTGTCGGTGCCGACTTTTGAAAAAAGGGGCAGGGAATGATAGTAAGAGTCCTCTTTTTGGCAGCAGCGGCAGTTGGCTTTTTAAACGGCGGATTGCTTGATTTTATAAAAGTGTCACAGCTGAATGAGTCTAATAAAAACCGAAATTATGAAAAATCTATAAAAATATTGAAACAGTTAAATATTAACAGTGCAGTTAAAAATTATGATTTGGCAACACTCTATTACAAGAGCGGGAATTATAAAGAAGCGATTAAATATTACAAAAGAGCTTTTGGAGAGGGGGTTGACGAGCACAGCAGGCTTTATAACCTGGGCAATGCATATTTTAAATTGGGAAAATATAAAGAGGCGGCAATTGTTTATGCTCTCTCTTTAAAAGTCAACCCGGACGATGATGATGCAAAATATAATTTAATGCTTGCAAAAGAGATGTTAAAAAAGCCTGAAAAAACTAAAGAAAAGAAAAAAAAGAAGAAAAAACAAAAAAAGAAAAATAAAAAATCCAAAAAGAAAAATAAGAAAAAAGCTGCTAAAAAGAAAAAAATCAAAAAAGAAGATAAAAACAGCAAATTGCAAAAAGAGATTAAAAAGATGATTAAAAAAAGTTTTAAAAATAAAAAAATTCCTGTATTAATGTATAAAATTGATACAAAAGATGGTAAAGATAACGGCAATCCATGGTAGCAAAGGGGAACGGCATGAGAAAAATATTTAAAATAATAACTTATATGCTTTTATTTACAGGCATATTGTCGGCAAAGCTTCCGACAGTTTCTGCAAAAGCGGTAAAGAAAGTTATAGAGAGCGGAGATGATGCTAAAATAATTCTAAAAGCCACTGCTTTTAAAAATCAGATAATTGAGTTTCCGGATATTAAAAATATAGCAGGTTACGGAATTAAAGAGAGCCGTTCTACACAGACTGCAGCTGCAATTAATTATAACGGACAAAAAACAGATGTTATTATAAAAGCAAAAATTTATACTTTTACCCCGTTTAAAAGTGTGCAGATACCATCTTATACAATTAAAATTGACGGAAAAGAGTATAAAACAGAAAGTTTTAAAATAACAGTAGCGCCTAAAAAGGTTAAAAAAAGCAACAGCGATTTTATTTTTAAAATGAAAAGTTCTAAAAAAAAGGTTTATATAGGAGAACCTTTTTTTGTAACAGTTCAGTTAATAGAACCTGTTAATGCAAGCGGGGCAAATATAGAATATACGCCGCCTCAATTTAAAGGTTTTGAAGTTTCTACTCTTGGAGACGGCAAAGTTACAAATTTGGGAGACAGTGTTGCAAAAGATATTACATATCAGCTATTGCCAAAAAACAGCGGCAAATTTATTATAAAACCTGCAGTTGCAAAGATAGGGCTGCAGGTAACTGCTGCACAGGCACAGAGTCCTTTCAGCTTTTTTGGTGCAGACTTGGAGTGGATAACTTTAAAAACAAATTCTGTAAAAATAGATGTTTTAGAACCACCGGCTGCAGATTTGATTGGCAATTACAGAATTAATGTTGCTGTAGATAAAAAAGAGACAAAAATCAATAAGCCAGTTACTGTTACTTTAACAATAGAGGGCGAGGGTATTTTAGATAATATAGATGACCCTAAAATAGATATTGGCAATATTACAGTTTACAGCAAAGATTCAAATATTGAACACCGCTATGAAAATGGAAAGGTTTACAGTATTTATTCTAAAAAATATGTTTTAATAGGGAATAAAGATTATACAATACCTTCTATAACATTGACTGCATTTAATTATAACAATAAAAAAACTTATACTTTAAAAAGCAAACCTATAGATATAAAAGTTAAAGGAAGCAAATCTATTTTAAGCGTTTTAAACAGCCATAATAGCAGACCAGAGCCGCAAGAAGAGCTTAAAAAAGCTAAAAGTGTAAAAAAGGTTGTTAATAAAATAGAAAATATTGTAATGGATAAAGAGTATTATAAAAGGTTGTATTCCAATAGCGGCAAATACTCTTTGGTAAGTATAGTTTTAGCTCTTGTTTTTGGATTGCTAGTTGGTATTTTAGGCACTTATTACATTCCAAAGTATATAAAACAGAAAAAATTAAAAAGTATGGATAAAAAGCTTTACGGCAGTTACGAAGAGGCATTGAGCATTTTATATCCTCATATTATGGAAGATGACAAAATAGAAGAGATGGTGAAAATTTTATACGAAGTTACAAATGGAAACAGTGAAATTAAAGTAAATGAAAAAGCTTTAAATAAAATGATTAAAAAGATAAAATCATCATCTAAAAAAGTTTGCAAGTAATTGAATGCTTGCATTTATAAAAGCAAAATTTGGGTTAAACTAAATATTTTTTTTGCAAACCCAAATATAAGCTGTGGCGGCAAAAAGCAGAATTATAATTAAAGGCTGTCCAAAATCGGGGTTTATTACCCCGTTTACACTTAACATATTTACACTGTATAAAATTGTCCAGACTATTAATGTCAGCCCCATTGTCAAAAGCAGATATACAGCTCTGCTTAAAAACCGTTTATGCAGCGGAAGATAGGCAAATATTATCATCATTAAAAAAGGTGCAAAAAGAGGCATTATAATTTTTGTATATAGAGAGGCTTTAACTTTGGAGCTGTCGATATTTTGCTGTTTTAAAAGAATTAAAGCCTTAATGCCGTCATCGATGCTCATTCTTTTTCCTTCGTAAAGCAGCCGTACAACCTTTGGATAATATCCCCGCAGTATTTCCTCTTTATTGATGTATTCGGTTTTATAGCCGACAGGTACGCTGTTATTGTACTCTAAAGTTCTTTTTTTAATATTGGTAGCTATCCATTTTCCATTTTTAAAATTAGCTTTTTTAAAGTGCAAAATCTGTTTTAAATGGTTTTTATCTTTGATATAGAGAGTAACATTATCAAACTCTTTTTTTGCAACATCCATTTTTTCTGCAAAAACAAAACTGTTATTATATTTAAAAAAAATTTTGTTAAGAGATTTAAAAAGTTCTCTTTTATCCAAAATTGCCCGTGCGCTATCCCCGCTGTAAGCAAATTTTGTAAAATTTAATGCTATAACAGTAAAGTAAACCAAAAGAAAAACTGCTATATACGGTTTTATTAATTTTTTTTTATCGTAGCCAAAACTCATTAGAGCAAGGAGATGGTTTCTCCAAACAAGATTGGAAAATGCGATAATTGCTCCAAAAACCAGCGCTATTGGGTATATAAAAAGAAAAAAATCGCAAAAAGTGTAGTAGAAATAGAGTATTCTCCTATTTGTTCCTTCTATATCTCCAAAATATTGTATAAAATCTATTAAAGTTGCAGCAAAAGTCAATCCGAAAGCAACAATTAAAAAACTTTTAAAATATTGCCTGGCAAGGTAAAAAAATGCTTTCATATCTGGTTTATATCTTTTTTGGAATATTTTGATTTCAGTTCGTTCAGAGGCAGTTTAAGCCACATTTTTGCAACCTCTGCAGCGTAATTTATAAACTTTTCAAGCTGAGGCTGTTCCTCTTTGCTAAAATCGCTTAAGACATAGCTTGCAACCATCTCTTTGCGTTCCGGTTTGCCAACCCCAAGACGCAATCTATTATACTCTTTTGTTATTAAAGCATCGATAGATTTTAAACCGTTATGCCCGCCGTTTCCGCCCCCTTTTTTTATTCGCACAGCTCCAAAAGGCAAATCTATCTCGTCATGAATTACCAAAATATTATCCGGATTTATCTTGTAAAAAGATGCAACAGCCTGCACGCTTTTACCAGATAAATTCATAAAAGTTTGAGGTTTAAGAAGCAGCAGATCGCCGGCTTTATAAAGTTCGCCCATAAATTTTTTGTTTGAAATATCCGCAGCAGATAAATCTTGAAGAAGTTTGTCGACAGACATAAAGCCGATATTGTGGCGGTTGTTTTTGTATGTCGGGCCGGGGTTGCCCAATCCGACTATTAATTTCATTATCTCGCTTTAATTACACCACATACAGAAACATGCGGTTTATCCATAAGCTTGCAGTTAGCAGGAGCTTCCATATCTCTTATTAATATAGATTCATTTTTATCTAAATCGGTTACATCTAAAACAATTTTTGCTGGAATATCTTCTATTTTTCCTCTAACTCTTACCCTTCTTTTAGTAATAACCAAAACACCTTTGTTTTTAAGACCTTTTGGTGTTCCTGTAGTTTCAATCGGCACCAAATAATCGCTTACTGTATCTGGAAGCGCAACTCTTAAGTCAACATGCAAAATCATGCCGGTAACTGGGTGAAGCTGATACTCTTGAACAACAACATTATACTCTTTGCCGCCCACTTTTACAGGAAATGCAAGAGACTCTTTGTTTCTTACTGTTCTTACAAATTCTCCGTGTTTAAATGCGCAGTGAACATTCTCTACGTCCTTAGCGTAAATGTTCGCAATTAGATAACCATCTCGGCGAAGTTTTTTAGCATTGCTCTTGCCGATACTCTCTCTAATGATACCTTCTAACATTTTGTTTCCTTAAGTAAAATTTGAGCCGCAATTATACCCAATAGTAGCTTAAAACAGCATTTTTTTAACGGCTGTTACAAAAAGGTACTCTTTGCCGGTAACAATAACTTTAAATTTTTTTTGCTGAAGATATTTTTTAATCCATACAATATCGCTGCAGACAACTCCAAGTTCGCTAAAACTGTAATTTTTAACTTTTGCTCCGTATATCAGTGTGTTATCTAGCCAGCGCCCGTTTGGAAAAGCAATAATTAGCGCTCCATTTGGTGAAAGAAACTCTTGCAAAAGCCTGCTTAAATAAAGTTTATAATTAATATCGGGGCTTTGGAGAGTGCTTATTGAAATTATTAAATCCTGTTTTGGCAGATTGAGCTGTTCTAATTTTAAAATATCGTGGCAGTAAAATTTGCAATTTGGATAATTTAAACTCTTTTTTGCAAACTCTATTGCGCTTTCTGAATGGTCAACACCTGTTAAATTTAAATTTTTAAACTCATCTTTTGCCAATTCTTTTATAAATTCAAACTCATCGCCCCTGTTAATTCCCAAATTTAAAATATTTTTGCGTTTCTTAAAGTCTGCAAACTCCAAAGCCTGTTTGAAGCTGTGCAGAAAATAGGGGCGGTTATGTTTTTTTATTTTCCAAAATCCGGATTTGGAGCCATATTTTTCTCTTTTATTTTTTACATTTTGATTATGAAAAGAGTTGTTGGTATTTAATTTTTTAAATTGCAGCTCTATAAAGCCGCTATCGATTTTTGGAATTAAAAGTCTGGCTTCAAAAATTTCTGCCAAATCTGCCCAGTCTTTGATACTGTATGTTTCGTTTTCTATAACTTTTAGCGGCAGTTTAATGGTAACTAAACCCTTATTTTTTAAATTTTTTTCTAAATATTGGTAAATTTGAAGCAATGTAAAATTTAAAAACTTCATAGCTTATCCTTTGTGGCTTTGAATTTTATCTAAAAATGTTAAACTAATCAAATGAAACTGAATAAAATAGAAAAACTAAAAGCCGGTTTAAAACCTGCTGATTATGAGCCGAGACTGGAAAAAATAGATTTTGCCAATTTGCAAGAGAGCGACAGGTTTTATCTTAAAAATTTCGGTATCTATACCCACAGCCAGAGAGCGGATGAATTTATGTTAAGAATCAGGGTTGGAGGCGGCAGAATCTCTTTGCAAAAATTAGAAGAGGTTTTAAAAATTGCAGAAAAATTTGATGCAAAAATTTTAATAACTGCAAGAGCGCAAATTGAGTTGCAAAAACTGGCTGTGCACAATATTTTAGATGCTTATAAAATGGTGCAAAACAGCGGTTTAAGTTCTTGGCAGACACTTACAGACAATTTTAGAAATATTGTAACAGACCCTTTAGATGGAGCGGCAAATGACTCTGTAATAGAGTGCTATCCGCTTATTTTACAGATGCAGAATCTATTTTTAAAAAAAAGAGGCTGGGTAGGAATGATTCCCAGAAAATTCAATACAGCAATTGTGGGTTCAAAATCTGTAAGCGAATCATTTTTTGGCAATGATTGCCTTTTTGCACTGGCAGAAAAAGAGGGCAGGGCAGGTTTTAACCTCTATCTTGGCGGCAAAAACAGTGAAGTTGCCAGAGATATGGATATTTTTGTTCCAAAAGAAAAAGTTGTTCATATTTTTAATGCCGTTATTCAAACTTATTTAAAATATGGAAATAGAGGTTCACGGACAAAAGCGAGGTTTTTTTATCTGATAGAAAGTTTAGGAGTAAACGGCTTAAAAGAAAAAATGAAGCAGTTTTGCGATTTTGAATTTGAAAGTGCAGGAAAATTGCAATTTAAAAAAGAGATTTTAGGTGATTTTACCGAATTGAAAAATAATAAATACAGTTTTAGATATAAAACCGCTTTTGGTGAAATAGAGCCGAAGCAATTAAGAGAGATAATTGATTTTGCACAAAAAAAAGGGTTAGAAATACGTCTGGGCATAGATCAAAATATCCATATCCTGGGTTTAGAAGAGCCAAAAACTCCTTTTAAAGGGTTGAGTGCCAACCAAAATATTCTGGTTTGCGCAGGCAGCAAATACTGCTTTTTCTCTCTTTTTGACACAAAAGAAAAAGCCCGCTTTTTAAATTTAGAAAAAATTAACCGTTACAGCATAAAAGTAGGCTACAGCGGCTGCCTTAAAGGGTGCGGGCGACACTATTTTAGCGATATTGGGTTTGTCGGAATAAGAACAAATCTTTACGGTCCAAAAGAGTTTGGAGTAAGAGTTTATTTAGGCGGAGAGTATACTCTGGGCAAAAAAGGTGCAAGATTGATTTACTGGGCTGTTCCATTAAGAAAGTTGAACGAAATTTTAAAAGTTATTATAGAAGAGTTTGAAACGAGCGGCTTTAACAGTTTTGAAGAGTTCAGCGCAAATGTCTTAAACAGCTTTGAAGAGCCTTTTTTGGCTTTTTGGTTTTTGGCAAAAATTTATACTAAAGAGTGTGCCAGTTTAAAAGAGCCCAGAAAATTTGACTATCTATTAAAAGGCAAAAATGCTTTGGTTAAAGAGTTAAAACCGAATCAAAATCTGCTATATGAAACTATAAAAAAACTGGAAAAAACAGTTTTTGCGGAAAACATTATTTCTGATGTAAAATAGAACCCTCTGAAAAACCATTAATTTCACTCAAGCAAGTTTTATTTTTCGCTTCGCGAACGCAAAAAATTTTATTAAAAAGAGCAAACGCAAGCGCCCCTTCGGGGTTAAGTGCTCTTTTTTAGCCTACGGCTAACATAAAATTTTTTTGCTAAAATTATAAAGCTTTCGTTCAATTTATAGTTTTTCAGAGGGTTCAATAAAAATTTAGTGTTAACTCTTATGGCTGGCGCTTTTGATAAAAAGTGAATAGTTAATAGTGGATAGTGATTAGGGGCGGGGTGGTTTAAATAATACAAACCAATCACTAATCACTAAAATGGTGCGATTTGCAGGGGTAAAAATCTGTTTTTTTAGTGGTTGTTTTTCCAAAAATCGTTAAAGGGGTATCGGTAAGTTTGGCTATTCTTTTTATTCTGTTTAAATTTTCAGGGGCAAAAGCTATTAGCATTTCATACTCTTCGCCGCTTTCGCCCTGCTCTTTTGGGATTACTTTTAACTCTTGCAGATATAAATTGTTGCATTTAAGCAGTTTGTTTGTATCGCAGTAAAGCCCGTCGCTTATATCCATTCCGCCGCTTAGCCACGGGGTTACAGCTTTTACGAAATCTTCTCTTAAAACCGGGCGGTAAAATTTGGAATTATCGCTTATTCTCTCTCCTAAAAACAGTTTTTGCAAATCGGCTTTTACACTTCCTAAATCTCCTGTAAAAGCAAGCAAATCTCCCTCTTTAACCGTATCTCTGCGCAAGGGGTTTTTGGATTTGCCTACCATTGTGATTGTAACCCCAAGTTTATCGCTGCCTATTGTATCTCCGCCGATAATATCAATATTGTGCTTATTAGCCAGCCTGTTAAACTCTGAGCTTAATCTATCAAGCTGCGAAGGGTGCAAATCTTTAGGAATTGCAAGAGTAATAAGCATATATTTAACAGAAGCGTTCATTGCAACCATATCAGAGAGATTTACTATAAAGGCTTTATAAGCAATCTGCTCCATACTCATCCACTCTCTTTTAAAATGGGTCTCTTCCCAAAATGCATCCATAGCATAGACCCATTTGTCGATAACAGCACCATCATCGCCCGTATAGGAAGATTTAATTTTATCTATCCAGTAACTCTCTAAATCCAAAGCAAAACCCCTCTGTTAAGTTACCGTAATTATACCCAATTAACTCATAAATAATCTAATAAATTACCAAAAGTAATATCAAAAATCCGACTGTAACTATTTAACACTCTTTAATGAAAAATTGCACCATTATAAACAAGTATTAAACTTTCTTATATATCCTAAGTAATATAATTGTTCAAAATTTACTTTAAGGGTAACGAATGCGGCTAGAAGATGTAAAGATTTATGAATACGATGCTGTTATCGTAGGTGCCGGCCTTGCCGGTTTGGCAGCGGCAAAAGAGTTAAAAGAGGCAGGAAAAAGAGTAGCAGTTATTACAAAACTGCATCCGCTTCGCAGCCACTCCGGCGCTGCGCAAGGGGGTATTAATGCAGCTTTGGGCGAAGGTGACTCAACTGAGCTTCATGAGTTCGATACTGTAAAGGGAAGCGACTATTTAGGTGACCAGGATGCGATTGAACTTATGTGCACCAAAGCGCCTGAAACAATCCGCTGGGCAGAGAGAATGGGAGCAGTTTTCTCAAGAGACGACGAAGGGAAAATTGCAATCAGACCGTTTGGCGGACAGAGCAAACCTAGAGCCTGCTATGCGGCAGACAGAACAGGTTTAACACTTCTTCAGACAATTTACGAGCAAGCTTTCCGCGCAGGCATTGAAGTGTTTGACGAGTGGTATTGCGCAGATGTGCTTTATGAAAACGGCAAAGCAAAAGGTGTTGCTGCTTACAATATTAGAACAAGCGAGCCTGCAATTTTTAATGCAAAAGTTACTATGTTTGCAACCGGCGGTTACGGAAGAGCGTTTAAAATCAACTCTAACGCGCATGCTAACACAGGAGATGCGCTTTCTATCTTTGCAAGACGCGGACTTCCACTTGAAGATATGGAGTTTGTTCAATTCCACCCAAGCGGGCTTGGCGGCAGCGGTATCTTAATTTCAGAAGCGGCGCGCGGCGAAGGGGGACGCCTTTACAACTCTGAAGGCGAGCGCTTTATGGAAAAATATGCGCCAAATGCTTTAGAGCTTGCATCGCGCGATGTTGTAAGCCGTGCAATTATGGAAGAGATTCGCCAGGGCAGAGGCGTTGGGCCAAATAAAGATGCGGTTTATATCGATTTAACCCACCTTCCAAAAGAGACAATTCTTACAAAACTGCCAGAACTTAGAGATTTGGCTATTACATTCCTTGGACAGGATATGTTAAAAGAGCCTATTATGATTGCAGCTACGGCTCACTACTCTATGGGCGGCATTCCGGTAAACACTAGAACCCAGGTTAAAAAGAGCCCTACAGAGCTTGTAGAGGGGCTTTATGCTGCCGGAGAGTGCAGCTGTGTAAGTGTTCACGGCGCAAACCGCCTTGGTGCAAACTCTCTGCTAGAAGCTCTATTCTTTGGAAGGGTTGCCGGGCAGTCAATGGTTGAAGATTTAGATAAAATAGAGTTTGAGCCGGCAACTAAAGAGGATGCAAAAAGAATGGTTGACCAGTACAACTGGACAAAAACAAACAATGGTAATGAAAGAGTTCCGCAGCTTCGTGCAGAGCTTCAGGAATCTATGACTATGGATGCAGGCGTATTTAGAACCGAAGAGTCTCTTCTGCGCCAAAAAGAGAAATTAAAAGAGCTGTATGAAAGATATAAAAATATCAGAATTGATGATAAATCAAACACTTACAATACAGATTTGCAAGAGGCTATTGAGCTAGGGCACATGATAGACTTCTCGCTATTTATTGTAGAGGGTGCTCTAGCTAGAAAAGAGAGCCGCGGAGCGCACTATAGAGAGGATTTTCCTCAAAGAGACGATGAAAACTTCTTAAAACACACTTATGCCAAATTCAGCGGAGAGTATGAGCTGGAAATTGAGTATGGCGATGTTGTTTTAGGCAAGTTTGAACCACAAGAAAGAAAATACTAAGGGGTCACTAATGAGCAGCAATAAGAAAAAAATAACAATTAAAGCCTTTAGATTTAATGCTGAAACAGACTATCTGCCATACTATAAAAAATATGAAATGGAAGTGGGTAAAGATGAACTTATTCTAGATCTTCTTAACCGCATTAAATGGGAACATGACGGAACATTCTCTTACAGAAGAAGCTGCCGCCACGGAATTTGCGGCGCGTGCGGAATTAAGGTAAACGGCAAAGCGGTTTTATCTTGTAAACAAAATGCAATGGAGCTTATTGAGCTTTTTGGCGATGAGCTTGTGTTTGAACCGCAAAGCCAAAAAAGAGCCATTAAAGATATGATTATCGACAAAGGGGACTTCTGGGATAAACATGCTGCGGTAAAACCGTATCTTGTTGCTGATGTTGATCCGCACCCAACCAGTGAAAATATTATGACAAAAGAGCAGGTTGCAAATATTTTAGATGCTGATTACTGTATTCAGTGCGGCTCTTGCCACTACGCCTGCCCTGTTATAGAGGTTAACGAAGATTATTTAGGCCCTGCAGCGCTGGCAGCAGCTTACCGCTTTACAGCAGACAGCAGAGATAATGCAGGCAAAGAGAGACTTGAAATTACGGCAGAGCTTGGAAGCGGAGTATGGGATTGTGTTAAGTGTTTTGAGTGTGCCGAAGCGTGCCCTAAAGAGGTTAATCCTATTGAGAAAATTACAAAACTTCACAATATGCAGTTTGAGCAAGGTGTTGCAAAAAGAAATGTTGCAACCAAACACGCAGAAGGTTTTGTGCGCTCAATTAAGAAATTCGGTTACCTAGATGAGCAAGATATTGTTCTTTACTCAGAAGGCTTGGGCGTAATTAAACACTTAAGCGAAGCTCTGAAAATGATTAAAGCAGGCAAAGTGCATCCATTTGATATTATGAAGAAAAAGATGCCAAGAAGCAAGAATTTAGATGAGATTAAAAAACTTATTGAAATTTCACAAAAGAATGAACTATAAAAGGAAGCGAAGATGAGTCAGTTAAAATATGCATTATATACGGGTTGCACCGCAAGAGAATCTACACCGGAGCTTCTATCCTCTACTATGGCAGTGGCAAATAAACTTGGCATAGAGCTTGTTTTGCTCGATGAAGCAAGCTGCTGCGGCGCAAGCCACCTTCAGGATTTTGATGATTTTCTTGCATTGGTTTTAAATGCCAGAAATATCTGTTACGCAGAGAAGCTCGGGCTTGATATGGTTACTATTTGTAACACTTGTCAATTAAACACTGCAATGACAAAAGAGAGATTAGACAGCGACCCTGAATTGAAAGCAAAAGTTAATGAAAAATTGGCAGAGGTTGGTTTAGAATATAAAGGCACTAGCCGTGTAAGACACTTCCAGTATGTTTTAATCGAAGATTACGGTTTAGACAATATTAGAGAAAAAGTTCAAGTGCCGTTAAGCCACTTTAATATTGCACCATTTTATGGATGCCACAATATCCGCCCAAGTGAATTGCATCATGAAGTAAACGGCGGCGAAAACCCTTATGTTCCAACTTCGCTAGATAACCTAATCGAAGCTTTAGAGGGTAACAGCGTAGATTACGAAAGCAAAAACAAATGCTGCGGTTTCCATGTTGATTTGCAGGCGCCAAAAACAAGTAACGCATTAAGCGGAACTGCCCTTCTTGACGCAATAGACAACAACGCCGACTTAATGGTAACCCCATGTCCGCTTTGCCAGCTAAATATGGATTTAAAACAAGACAGCGCCGGCAAACAGCTAGGCCGCGACATAGAACTGCCTGTATTGCACCTGCCTCAAATGATAGCCCTAGCTCTAGGCTGCACTGCTGAAGAGATAGGTTTAAAATACAATGTAACAAAAGCTACAGATTTAATTTAACAGAAGGCGGCAAAACGCTGCCCCCTGTTTTAACTATTTTTATAAGCAATATAGCCTAATGGCTTTTATCTCTTCTCCTTCTTTTATTAAACTTTGCTTTTCATCAAAAAGAACCGCATAGCTGCTGTTTACCAGGGGCGTTACCATTCCCGAGCCGTATTTCCCCCGATTATAAGCATAAAATCTGCCATCTTTGATATTACCTAAAATTATATTTACACGGCCGGGTTTAAGTTTTAACTCTTCTGCATTTTTTGCTGTTATCTTTTTAAATTCAAAATTTTCAGCCCCCTGCATTTTTAAAATTACAGGCATTGATAAAAACATAATATTTAAAATGGCTGCCAGCGGATTGCCAGGCATAGCCATTACAAATGTTTTGCCCATAATGCCCATCATTGTAGGGTGTCCCGGCTTGACTTTAACACCGTGAAAGAGCTCTTTTAATCCGTTTTTTAAAAATGCTGTTTTAACAAAATCGGCATCTCCAGTGCTAATGCCTCCGCTTGTAATTATTAAATCGTAATCTTTTAAAGCTGCAATTTTTTCAACTGTCTGTTCCAGGCTGTCTGGCAATGCACCCAGATAATCGGCTGGAAATCTGAAGTTTTTAAGCAGCATTACTATGTTTATTCCGTTTATATTGTAAATTTCATCCTCTTTTGCCTCTTCCCACGGCTCTTTTAACTCACTGCCGGTAGAGAGCACAGCAATTTTTAGTTTTTTAAAAACTTCTATTTTAAAAACTCCCTGAGAAGCCAAAAGCCCAATTCTATCAGGCGTAAGCAGTTCGCCTTTTTTTAATAAAACAGTGCCTTTTTTTTGCTCTTCTCCTTTTAATCTGACCGCATTGCCTTTTTTTATATTTTGCACTATTTTAACATATCCGTCATTTACTTCGCATATCTCTTTTTGGGCAACTGTATCGGCATCGCTTGGCAGTTTTGCGCCGGTCATTATTTTATAACATTCACCCTTTTTTAAAACAGCTTCAGCTAAATCACCTGCAAAAACCGTTTTGACTATCTTTAAAGGGAAGTTAATCTCTTCATATTTAAAAGCGTATCCATCCATTGCAGAGTTGTTGAATGCAGGCAAATTTTTTACACTAACTACATCTTCTGCGAGCACTCTGCCTAAAGCGTTCCAAAGCTCAACTGTTTCGGTTTCTTTAACTGTTTCGCAACTTTTCAATGCCAAATTTAAAGCTTCTTTAAACAATACAGACACAGCATATTCCTTAATTTTTTGTTTATTTTATCAAAAAATTGCTATTTATTGGTATTTACAGGCTATTTAATATTTTTTTAAGTTAAGCTTGTGTAAAATTACGCCCACTAACCAGTTGGACAGGTGGGTGAGTGGCTGAAACCACACCCCTGCTAAGGGTGCGTACTCGAAAGGGTACCGAGGGTTCGAATCCCTCCCTGTCCGCCACTTCTTTAAGCTGCATTATTTTAACTCCATTTTGATATAATAGTATAAAGTTTTGCAAGGTTGCCTTTATGCAGTTTATAACAAAATATTTCAAAAATTTAAAGAAAAAGATAGATGAGCTTATAAAGTTTCTTTCTCAATTTGAAACACCGGTAAAAATTATAAAAAGCGCACCGGAGAAAAAAGATGCCGGTAAAAGCAGCAGCGAACAAAGCAGTAAAGATAACATAAAAAAAGTTTTTATATTTGGGCTTCCTAAATCAGGCAAAAGCACTCTTTTAGCTTCTATTATAAAATATATAGATTCTGGCAGTGAAAGCACTTTAAGAAGAGATCCGCTGAATAATGCGCAAAGCGTTGCATTAATGCGGAAACTGATTCAGAGTTTTTATAGCAACAAATTCCCGCCACCTTCCGACAAAAACTGCATAAATTTAATTCTATCTTATGAAAAGTATAAAAAAGAGAAAGTAAAAGTAAAAAGAAAAGTGGAAGTTAAAAACAGCCAGCAAAAACCTAAACCTATGAATAAAATAGTAAAAGCTATAAACGATTTGCAAATATTTGATACTGTTCAAAAAGAGTATAAACCAGAATTTAAAGAGGTAGAAGAAGAAATTGAAAAAGAGTATCTGGCAAATTATAAATTTGATTTTTGTGAAGTAAGCGGCGAAGAGTTAAAAAAATTTGATTTTGTAGAGACTTCAGGCTCATCATTGGATATTAAAATAAAAAATTTTTTTGAAAGCAGCGACTGTCTGATTATAACCGCTCCTGTAAAAGGAAGCAGTTTAAAAGATTTAGAATTTTTAAGAGATTATATAGAGTATTTAATAAGAACCGGCTACAAAAAACCTATACTTTTTATATTTACTAAAATAGATTTAATAGACTCTAAAAGCCATAAAGAGATAGAAAAGAGCAAAAATTTATACAGAGGCATAGAAAAGCTTTTAAATTCACATTTTAAAAACAGTATAAAATATTCAAAATTTACAGTAGGAAGTGTAAAAGAAAATATAACCAAAAACCGTGATACCGGAAGAGTCAAAAAAAGTTACACTATAGAAGAGAATCAATCAGACAGATACATTCCGGAAATTTTAAACTTTTTAGAAAAGTTATACTGATTTTGCTTTGCTGATATCCATTAAAATCTGCTCTTTTAACCCTTTTAAAGAGTCGAACTTTCCATTTTCGCGTATGAATTTTTTAAACTCTATCCAAATCGGTTTATAGCGGTTAAAGCTGTCGTTAAAGTTTTCTATAATGTGTGTCTCTACGGCAAAAGAGCTGTCTGTAGAGAGTCTGTGACCGATAAAGCTTACCGATTTGTATCTTTTGCCCTCTATTATTGTATTGGTTGCAAAGACCCCTTTTGGCAGGGTGTAATTAATTGTTTGCAAATTGATAGTGGGCACCAGCTCTTTGCTTCCTACCCCCTGTCCTTTAATCAACGCTCCGTCTATTGCATAATTTCGCCCAAGCAGTCTGTTTGCCAAATCCAGATTGCTATTTTCTAGCAGCTTCCTAATTACTCTTGAATGAACCGAAATACCGTCTATTTTAACCTCATCAACAACTATAACTTTGCCTTTAAAGTCGCTTTTTAAGGTATTAATATTTCCGCTTCGGTTTTTGCCATATTCAAAATCGTAACCTACTACAATTTGCTCAAGAGAGGGAAAATCGCTCTGCAGTTTTTCGATAAACTCTTTTGGTGTCAGATTTTTAACCTTTTCAAAAAGGTAAAAAAATGTCGGCTTGCCGGTATATATACTGCGCTTCCAGCCAGGCGTTAAAGATGCAAAGCCGCGCTCTATAACAACAACCCCGTCAGCCTGTCCAATTAGCCTTTTATGCGCTGTATGAACCCCGTCAAAAGAGCCTATAGCAACCGATTTTATCAAAGAAACTCCTTTTGGTGTATTAGTTATTGGTGTATTGGTATACTTGTTACTGGTATATATTGGTTAAACTTTTCCAATAACCAATATACCAGTTAACAAATCAACCAACTCCCTAGATTCCCGTTGAGAGTGCGCAAAAAGTTCACAAAATTTGTCTAAACCGTCATTCTGAGCGAAGCGAAGAATCTATTTACTGCCGTTCTATCGAGATTCTTCGCTACGCTCAGAATGA
>JALVXO010000104.1 GCA_027022775.1 Campylobacteraceae bacterium | reverse complement strand
ATTTGCTTTTGCTCTAAGCTCGCTTGCGGTTTTTTTAATATTTATGCGGCTTTTCATATATGCAAGCTTAGCTTTTTGTATGCTTCTTTTTTGCGGCATATCAAGCAGAGGCATATTCAGCATTACGCCGATAGAACTGTAATTGCTATGCACATTTTTATCGTTTATATAATCGCTTCCGTAACTTCTTGTATAGTTGGCTTTAAGAGAAACTTTAGGATAGTAAAGCTTCTCTTTTTGGGCTTTTACTTCCAAATAATCGGCTCTGCTTTTTGCCTCCAGCGGCTTAATCGGCATTAAAGAAGCAACCCTGTAACTGCCGATTTTTCGCATTCTGACAGGGTGCTTTAAGCTTATTCCGCTTAACGATTTAATCAACGCTTTTAGGTTTTGCTCTTGAATTTTTATATTGTTAATGGCAATTTTAATTTTATTAAGCCCCTCTTTTACCTTAAAAAGCGCAGCTTTTGGTTTTCTGCCCAAATTTACCTGTGTGCGGGTGATATTGTATGTTGTCTGCAAAGTTTTGCGCTTTTGAATCAAGCTTTGTTTTAACCTCTCTAAATATTGCCAATTCGCATTTGCCCCAATAACTGCGGCTTCGTTTTTTAACATATTCACACGCATTTTAGCCTGTGCAGAAGCGCGCATCGCTTCGGCTTTGTCAGCCAGTGTAAAAAGCGATTTTACGAAAATCGGCATAGAGAGGTTTACACCGATTCTTGCGATATTTTTGCTTATTGGCAGAGGCTTATGTTTTGCTAATAGTTTTGCCGTATCTGTCGGCGAAATTGGGCGCAAAACTGTAGGATAAGAGTAATGGGTATAACTGGCAAATGCATTAATTTTGGGCCAAAACTGCGCTTTTACCAAATTGCGCGCGTTTTTGGCTTGCTTAATGCTTATTTCATCACTTTGCGCCTGATAAAAACTGTCAACTCCGTCAAGCAGTTGTCCTATAGTAACAGCTTGTGCAAAAACTGCAACGCTTGAAATTAAAACAATCTTTTTTAACATTTTAGAGCCTTTATAATTTTATTTGCAAGATTTGGAATAATATCTTTTAATCCCGCATCAATATTTTTAACCTCTTTTAAATTTTTCATAACCGTTATCCTTAATTTCCTAGTGGTTCTGTAATTTACAAGCGTAGATACAATCATAAGCTGCACCATAAAAGGGTTCTCTTTTTCAAAAACCCCTTGCGCTTCGCCCTCTTGCAAAATTGCGCTTAACTTTTTTAATATTTGCGACATCTGCTTTGTGCAGCTTTGCGGCATATTTATAGCCCCGTCAGCCAGTTCTCTTGCAAATATCGCGCTAAAGCAGGGCTTTTCTAATAAAAAGCCGCCAAACTTTTCTACATATTCGCGCAAAGCTTGTTCGGGATTTGCCGCATCAATATCGCAAATGGTTTGTGCCAAATCTTTAAACCTGCTGCAAAGCACCGCTTCGTAAAGCGCAAATTTATCCTTAAAATGGTAATAAATCGCCGCTTTACTAACACCAACCTCTTTAGCCACATCCTCTAGTACAGCTTTATCATACCCAACTTCGCTAAAATACTTCGATGCAACCTTAATAATCTGCTCTTTTTTGTTCATTTTGACCTTTTCTTACTTACTCGTCAGTAAGTTTAGCATATTTTTATCTATTTTGTCAATAAAAAAACAGTTTATTTTAACTCCTCTTTGCTTCTTATTTGTAATTAAGCTTTTTTAGGTATAATTCGCGCGGTCTGTATTCTGGGAACAGAAAAGACACATGCAGTTATTCCTTGAAAGGTTGCGCGTTTGCGTTAAGGGCTGCAGAGGGATAAACCTAAATTAAAAGATAAAACAAGGAGCTAACCTATGGTTACAATGAAAGATTTACTTGAGTGCGGTGTGCACTTTGGCCATCAGACAAGACGCTGGAATCCAAAAATGAAGAAATTCATTTTTGGCGAGAGAAAAAATATTTACATTATCGACTTGCAAAAAACCCTTCGCTATTTCAAATACACTTACAATGTTGTAAGAGATGCTGCTGCAGAGGGCAAAACAATCCTTTTTGTAGGGACTAAAAAGCAGGCAAGAGCTGCAATTAAAGAGCATGCAGAGAGATGCGGAATGCCTTATGTTGCAACAAGATGGCTTGGCGGTATGCTTACAAACTATCCTACAATCAGAAAATCTATCAGAAAGCTTGAAATTATCGAGCAGATGGAAGAGAATGGGCAGATTAACCTTTTAACTAAAAAAGAGGCTTTGATGTTAAGAAGAAAAAAAGAGAAGCTTCTTAAATATTTAGAAGGGTATAGAGATGTAAAAGAGACTCCTGACATGCTTTTTGTAATAGATGCTGTAAAAGAGCACATTGCAATTAAAGAGGCAAGAAGAATGGGTATGAAAATTATCGCGCCTCTAGATACAAACTGCGACCCGGATTTAATTGATTATCCGATTCCGGGAAATGATGACGCTATCAGATCAATTAACCTTTTCTGCCGTGAAATTGCAGATGCGATTTTAGAGGGTAAAGCGCTGGCTGCAGAAGAGAGCGGTGAAGAGGCAGAGACTGCGGGTATTTCTGAAGCTGCGGCAGAAGCTGCAAATGTAAGCAAAGAAGAGATTGAAGAGATTAAAGAAGAGGCTGCAAAAGAGGCAGAGGCTCAGCAAGAGGCAGCGCAAGAGGTTCAAGAAGAGAAAAAAGCTGACGATTTGACAAAAATTAAAGGTATCGGCAAAGCGTATCAGGCAAAGTTAAACAGTGAAGGTATCTATACTATTGAAGATGTTGCAAATATGACAGAAGAACAAATCCAAATGATGGAAGAGAAGTATAAATTTAAAGGTGACTTTAAAGAGTCTGTAGCGCA
>JALVXO010000103.1 GCA_027022775.1 Campylobacteraceae bacterium | reverse complement strand
GTTTTATAACAGTATATCATAATTTTTTTTATTTTTTACTCTATCTTGTTTTAGAAATGATGAATATGAACTTTCTTAACTTATTTATGAAAATTTATTTTCTACATCCAACTCCTATTTATTGTCTACACACTTACAAAGAATTTAAAAAAGTATCATAATCACTGGCTTCTTTAAAAATGTTATTCCCATTTACTCCACGGTTAATAACATGATGAAATCCAGCCAACTCTATACGAGACTTTCTTGGCATTCAAAAATCCTTTTTGAATAATTTTATCACAAAAGTAAAATTTAGCGTCTGAACATTCCTCCTTATAAAAAAAAACAATATTTTAAAGAGGTAGTTTTAAAATTTGGATAAAATTACAATAAAAAAGGATATAACATGTTAAGAAAAAGTCTGATTCTGTTTTTTATTTTATTAATTGCTGCAGGCTGTTCTCCTAAAAATTATAAACTGCTTCAAGGCGGGGATGAGAGTTACGGCTCTCAAACAGTTTCTGCCCAGATTGATTACAGGATTTTAAAACATGACAGGCTGGCTATAAATATTTACCGCCACCCTGAACTTATACCGCCTAATTTAGTACAAAACGGCATTTTGGTTGACAGCAGCGGTTACATCTCTTTGCCTTTGATTCACAGGGTCCATGTAGCGGGTCTAACGCAGACTGAAGCAGCGCAAAAGCTTGAGAGACGCTATGCCAAATATTTAAAAGACCCCGCTTTAAATTTAGAAGTGCTTAATAAGAGAATTTATGTATTGGGAGAGGTTAAAAACCCTGGGCCTGTCAAAGTTGATAAAGAGAGCATGACAATTTTAGAAGCTATAGCGTTTGCCGGCGGATTGACTGACGATGCGGTAAGGGACAGCGTTATTGTCGCAAGCAGGGATGCATCGGGGCGCATGAGTTTAAGAAAGCTGGATTTAAGCAACTTTAACAGACTGCAGGCTTCTAATATTTTTATAAAACCTAATGATGTGGTTTATGTTCAGCCAAGCAGCACAAAAGAGTTTAAAGTCGGTTCGGGCTCTATTTTAGAACCTTTAAAAGCAATTTCGACAGCACTCTCGCCGTTTGCATCTATAAAAGTTATAACAGATTAATATATGAGATATTTACTTTTTTTGCTTTTGTATGTTTCGCTGTATGGGTATGAGACAGTGCCGTTAAACGGCGGCACTATGGCAGAGATTATTAAAGATAAAGAGCTCAAATATACAATCGACGGCAAAAAATTAACAGAGATTTCCGATTTGGCGTATGATAAAAACAGCTCTACACTTTATATGGTGAGCGATAAAGGGATTTTATTTACCTTTAAAGCAAAATTTAGCGGAAAAGATTTTACCCTTAAGCCGCTGCACAGTTACTATTTAAAGGATAGAAGCGGCAAAAGGCTTAAAGGTAACTTTAACGACAGTGAAGGGATGACAATAAAAGAGGGTGAGCTTTATATAAGTTTTGAGAGAATTACAAAGATTTTTCATTTTAGCAAAAAGGGTGTAGCATTAAATGAGGTAAAACTGCCCAAGGCTTTGGAAAATGTAGAGTTAAGTTCGTCCAATAAATCGCTTGAAGCTTTAGCATGGAGTAAAAAATACGGATTTATAACAGCTTTGGAGTATCCAAAAAGAGGAACTAAAAGGGAAAATCAGACAATTTACTCCACTAGCAATAAAAATTGGAAACTTAAAATGGAAAAGATTACCCGCAACGGCATAACCGCTATAGAGGTTATGGATGACGGGAACCTGCTGGTTTTAGAGAGAGCCTTTAACTGGTTTATAGGAAAATTTGAAGTCAACTTGGTTAAACTGTTTGTAAATGGATGCGATGATGGGGAGTTTTGCAAAAAAAGAGTTATTATGAAATTGAGCATTTCAAGATTTTGGAATATGGAAAATTTTGAAGGTTTGGCAAGAGTAGGTAAAAAAGAGTATATTATGGTCAGTGATGATAATAATAATATTTTTGGAAAAACTGTGATTGTCTATTTTAGAATTAAGTAGAGTGTTTACTTTGGTAGCGCAAAGGTTAAAAAATTACAAAATGTAACATAGATTTGGGAATTTTTGGACTATTTTATGGTATTTTGGGTTAAACTCATTTGGGTTGATTAATTCTAATATAAGGAGATATAATGGAAAAAGAGATTTTGGAAGCTTTTGAAAAGTGGAATGCGGCGCTTCAAACAGGCGACCCTAAAAAAGTAGCAGAGATGTATCTTGAAAACGGCGAGGGGATTTTACTGCCTACAGTTTCTCCAAAAGTGCGCCATAACCGTGAAGAGATTGCAGATTATTTTGTGCACTTTTTAGCAAAAAATCCTGTAGGCAGAATTGATGAGTCTAATATTCGCATTTATGGCGATATTGCGATTAATTCAGGTCTTTATACTTTTGAATTGGATGGTGAAAACGGCACAAGAGTAGATGTTCCTGCAAGATTTACTTTTGTTTATAAAAAAGTTGACGGCGAATGGATGATTGCAGAACACCACTCTTCTGTTTTGCCTGAAGGGCATTAATAAAACGGCTTAACTGCCGTTTTATCAATATAGTGCCGCTTTTGAAAACTGCTAGTTTTAATCTTACAATTTTCTGCTTATTTAGATATTCAAGCATATATTGAGTTATAATGAAACTATGCTTTAACTCCATTTAACAATTTGACACGCTTAAGAGAAAATTAATTAAAAGCTGGATAATTTATAGTGATACTATTGCAAGGAGTGTTTTATGAGCAAAGAGATTTATCCGCCAAATCCGGAGATTTCGAAAAATGCAAGAATTAAGAGTATGGATGAATACCAGGCGCTGCAAAACAGGGCAAAAGAGGATTACGAGGGGTTTTGGGACGGTTACGCCAAAGAGAAGATAAATTGGCTGGCTCCTTATGATAAGGTGCT
>JALVXO010000102.1 GCA_027022775.1 Campylobacteraceae bacterium | reverse complement strand
CGACGATACCGACGGCCATATAGATATGCTTGCACGCTTCACAGCCCCCGATACAATAGCTTACATAAAATGCGATGACCCGCAAGATACCCACTACAAAAGCCTGCAAGAGTTAGAGCGCGAATTAAAAAGCTTTAAACAGCCAAACTCCGCTCCTTACAACCTGGTTCCGCTGCCCTTTACCGAAGCAAAATACAAAAACGGCAAACGCCTGCCCGCAAGCTACGCCAATTTTCTAATAACCAATAAAGCCGTTCTGCTGCCGACTTACCAAAGCCCAAAAGACAAAGAGGCACAGGAAATTTTTAAAAAACTCTTTCCAGATAGAGAAATAATCCCAATCCCCTGCCTAAAACTAATAGAACAAGGCGGCAGCCTCCACTGCTCGACAATGCAGATTAGTTTTTAGGAGGCTTTAAATACTGCTTTTTAAAGCCAAAAGTTAAGTCTGAATGTAATAGAATTACTAACGAATTATAATAAAGAAAAAGGGGTCTTTTTGAACATTACTTTACATAATATTGAAAATTATACTTACTTATTTGATAATAATAACACATTTAATAATATTGATTGGGTAGCTCCAATATTTGCTGCTATGTTGAGCGCCTATCAAAAAGATAAATCTATTGAAATCATTTCGGATAATTCATATTTAAAAAATATGCTAAATAGCCCTTATAAACAAAATAAAACATATACACCGATAGAACAAATAATTTCTCGAAATGAAATTGATAAAATAGCTGCCCATTTAACCGCTATTATGCTTAAAAACTTCTCTTTTTTAGAAGAAGATGACAGAAGAGATTTAAAATATTACCTTCATTATCTTTTTAGTGAATTAATGAATAATGTTGCAGATCATGCATACTCTCCGGTGGGTGGGTTTGCCATGGCACAATATTACCCAAATGGTAAAAAAATACAGTTTGCAATTGCAGACAGAGGTATAGGGTTTTTAGAAAATTTAAAACTGAAATTTGATATATCTTCTGAAAACGATGCAATTATTAAAGCCTTAGAAAAAGGAGTAACAGCAAGTAAGCCAAAAGTTTACGGTCAAGAGAAAAATGCCGGTTTTGGACTCTTCGCAATGAAAACCATTTTAGAAGAGACAGGAGGCGTATTTGTAATAATTTCAAATGATGTATTATATCGATACTCTAAACATAAACAGCCAGAAATAATAAAATTAAAAAATCCGTGGAAAGGAGCTGTCATTAGCTTTGAATTTTATGAAAGTAAAATTAACTATACTATGGAAGATTTTAAAAAAATGTTTTTATGGAACAATACTGATGAAGCGTTTTTTTAAGCTACAACTCTTCTATCTTTAGAGTAAGAAATTACAAAATTTAGAGTATTTTTTATATCTTCGTTTTCATTTACCAAAAGAAGCTTTTTTTGAATATATTCAATACCAAACGCTCTGACTAAAATACCTATCATTTCATCAGCAAACGATTGGGTTATCTGTTCAACTCCGCCAAAATCCAATGTTACTTTTCCTCCGGCATCGATTTCTTTTTTAATTTTTTTTCTGATAGTTTCACCAGGAGCTCTAGAGCCGATACACTCTAATCCATTTGCTTCATTTTTTATATTAATAACAATTGCCATAACTACATTCCTCCTGATTTACCGACTCTATTATATTATACATTATATTTACGCTATGTATGTTTATTATTTCTGGCGACGGAATTATATAAGAAATTATATTACAAAATGTAGCAAAAAGTTAAAAAAATTACTTTTTGTAAAATAATTGCAGTTTAAATTTAGTGTTTTTGGGCTCCAGCTTAACTTTTATGCGAAAATCAATTTAGTTTTTGAATTAATTGTTGGTGCTGAAACAAAACAGACAACAGAAAATGCCTGTTTAATTTTGAATACTTTGGGCAAGCTGTTTTGCTTTATCCATTTTGCTGTATGGCAGATTTAGCTGTACTTTGTTTTTATCTGCAAAAAGTTAAGCCTAGAACCCAAATTAAAATTTGTTACTATTTTATAACTTTTAAATCAGAAATATTGATTAATCACCATAAATGTAACTCAATAGAACTCATTTTTGGTATAATATTGGCTATGCAGAGTGCCGTAATATCAAGGAAGTTGAGTACTCTGTACAAAGCGGGAAGAGTTGAACATTGTAAAAAAATATTAAATTAAAGGAAAGTTATGAAAAAGTGGTTATTAATAGTGCTGGGAGTGTTATTAATAGCACTGATTGCCTTTTTTTGCTTTAATTCAAAGCGATTAGATATTACAAGAGATTTAATAGCAAATACAAAAAGCGCTTTGGGTGATAAAGCTGGTGCGATTAAAGTAGGTGTTAAAGGTTCGGGATATAAAACAACCCGTATAGTCACTCTGGAAGGGACAGTGCCTAGCCAAGCGGCTAAAGAACAGGCGCAAGAGCAAGCACTAAATGCAAAAGGGGTTGCCGGAGTTGAAAATCTGCTTGTTGTAAAAGAGCCTAAACAGGAAATTAAACAGCCTAAACCGGCAGCAGCGCCGATACCGTCTCCTTATACTATTGGTGCAACTAAAGATAAAAACGGAACAGTTGTATTAAACGGTTATGTATTAAATGCACAGATGCATCAAAAACTATTAGCAGATGCAAAAGCTCTTTTTGGGGAAAACAGTGTAAAAGATAACTTAAAAGAAGCCAAAGGTGCCCCTTCGGGCTGGTTTGAAACCTCAAAGCTTGGATTAGGCAAGCTTAAAGATGTTGAGTTTGGCGAATTTGAAATAAGCGACAGTATCTTTAAGTTTAAAGGGTATGTAAGTACTCAAGAGAGAAAAGATGAGTTAATAAACAGCTTAAACAGCCAATTAAGCAGCGCTTACAAAGGCAGTTTTGAATTAGAAGCCCCAAAAGCTGAAGTTATAGAAATTGCCGAAAACAA
>JALVXO010000101.1 GCA_027022775.1 Campylobacteraceae bacterium | reverse complement strand
CAGAAGCCGCATAAAAGAGTTAAAAAAGATTCTGCAAGAGTGCGATTTAATCATAATAGATGAGATAAGCATGGTTTCAGCGCAGCTTATGGATATGGTTTACTACAGGCTTTTCTCTTTGGGTTTTAAAGGAAGGCTGCTTATTGTGGGCGATTTTTACCAGCTTCCGCCTGTAATTAAAAAAACTGAAGATAAGAGCCTTTTTAAAGATGATGTTTACGCTTTTGAGAGTTCATACTGGGATAGGTTTGAATTTAAAAATGTGATTTTAAATGAGATTAAAAGAACCAACGATTTGGAATTTGCGAATATTTTATCCAAAATCAGGGTAGGGGAGTGCGATTTGGAGGTAAAAAAGTATTTAAACTCCCTGTTAAACAGAGATATTCCGGATATTTTGGAGCCGACATACCTTTTTGGAACAAATGCCCAGGCTAACGATATGAACAGGGAAAAGCTCTATAGGCTTGACGGCCAGGAAGCGCTCTATTTTGCCTATATAAATGCCAACAGAGGCGTTAATGAGAAAAGATTAGAAAGCTGGGTTAAATCTCTGCCTGTGGTTGAAACTTTGCATTTAAAGGTCGGGGCGCCTGTTATTTTTACAGTTAACAGCTGGGGTCGCTTTGTAAACGGCCAAAGAGGCGTTGTGCTGGAACTTGGGGAAGATTATATATTAGTGCGCACAAAAGGGCGCGATATAAGCGTAGGAGTGCACACTTTTGAAATGCTTGAAATTGACAGCAGCACTTTAGAACCAAAAGTTATAGCAACCGCTTCGCAGTATCCGCTTAAACTGGCTTATGCGATAACAATTCATAAATCGCAGGGGATGAGTCTGGAGAGCCTTGTGTGCAATCTGGATAACCTTTTTGCGCCCGGACAGCTGTATGTTGCGGTTTCGCGTGCAATAGAGCCGAAACTGCTTAAATTGCAATATAGCAGGGGCGATTTTAACAGTTACTTAAACCGTGTGATTATAAAAAATGAGACTGTTGATCAGTTTTATAAAGGGTTAAAAGTTGAAAATTAGAGTCTGCACAATAGATAAAAAAGGAAAAAAAGAGCTTTATGTTCCTTTAATAGAGCATTTTAAAAAAATTGCAAAACCTTTTGCAAATATAGAGGTTGTCGATATTTTCAGCAACTCTATTGCAAAAGCGCAGGATGCTTCGCCTTCTTTGGCGCAAGAAGCTTACGAGAAAGCACTGGAGCCTTACCTTAATGGGTATAAGGTAATATTAGACCCCAAAGGCAAAGAGGTGGATAGTATTGAATTTTCGAAAATACTTCAAAAAAATGCAAGTATTACATTTTTTATCGGAGGAGCATACGGTTTTGGAGATAATTTTAAAAAAAGGTGTGATTTATCAGTTTCTTTTGGTAAAATTACGATGTCACATAAATTGGCAAAAGTTTTGCTTATGGAACAGATTTACCGTGGCTTAACTATAGTTAACAACCATCCGTACCATAAATAAATAAAGGGTCGAAAATGTATAGGAAAGAGGATATATTAGAGCTCAAAAAAGAGCTGGAAAATTTAGAAAAAAAAATTAAAGCAAATATCAATAAGTCTAAAACAGAAATAGAGCTTATGAGAAATCAAAATCCGACAGATGAGGGTGATTTTTCTGTTTTGATGAATGATACGCGTATTGATGATACTCTAATCGGTAAGCAGATAAAAGATTTAAAAGAGATTGAAACTGCTTTGAAAAAAATAGAAGACGGCAGTTATGGGATTTGCGAAATGTGCGAAGAAGAGATTGGAATTGAGAGGCTTAAAGTTAAGCCTTTTGCTAAATTTTGCATTTCTTGCAGAGAAATTAATGAGAAAGAGAATAGCTATTAACAAATACAGAAAAGTTTGTGTATAATAAGGGAAAAATTTTTTAAAAGGGTAAATTATGAGAATTGGACTTTATACACTGTTTGCGGTACTGTTTATTATCGCAGTGGCGGTAGGAACGTATTTAATAAATCCGGCAACTTACTCATTCGAGTTGTTTGATATACACATGCCAAAAATTCCAGTTGCTGTATGGGTGGCGCTTCCTGTCGCGCTTTTGGCGGTTTTTTCGATACTTCACATGATGTTTTACGGCACAAAAAGCTTTTTTGCAACAAGAAGATGGAAAAGCGATGCAAAAAAACTGGAAGATTCAATATACTGGGCACTGATTAAAGAGCCTCAGCCGGTAAATTACTCTAATGAAGAGATAAAAAGCGCAGCTGCAATTTTATCGGAGTCTTATCTTGAACCTTTAGAGCTGGAATCTGGAGATATCTCGTTTAGAATTAAAGAGACTGCAAAAGTTATTAAAAAGATAGAAAACGGAGAATATGTTGATTTAAAAACTCAGAAATTTGCAAAGCATTTAACTGAGAATAATCCGATTATGATAAAAAACCACTTTAACCACCTGGAAGCTGATCCTAAATTTGCTCTTAAAGTTATAGATTTTAGAGATAAATACAGTAAAGAACTTGTTGAAAAAGCTTTGGATAAAGCTGCCCAGAGTGAAGATTTCTTTACACTTAAAAAGTATGCAGGGCTTCTTGGAAAAGAGAGATTCTTTAAACTTTTAAACAGGGCTAAAGAGGAAGATATCGGTTTAAGCGTGGATATGCTTAAAAGCTTTATAAAAGATTGCAAGCTTGAGTGCAGAGATTATTATAAAATGGCGCTTGTTACGCTTGATAAATTTACTCCTGATGAAAATCTTGAGCTTTACAAAAGTTTTAGCAAAGAGAATGAAGAGGCTCTTGCGGCATATCTGTTCTTGCTCTTTAGATACGAAATGCTGGATAAAATTTCAGATATTTTAGAAGAGCATGCAGATGATGAGTATAAAGCGTTTAGAGCTCTTCTTGCCCTTAAGAAAGGCAAAGCAAATTACACAACAGGCGATATTTTAACAGAAGA
>JALVXO010000100.1 GCA_027022775.1 Campylobacteraceae bacterium | reverse complement strand
AAAAAGTGCTTGTGCCGCCGTAAACAGCATCTGCACCGTAATTAAGTGCTATTTTTAACTTCTCTAAATTCCCGGCAGGAGCCAAAAGTTCTACTTTAGATTTCATCTCTATCCATCAAATTTTTTAGTAATTTTACTATAACTGCAATAAAGTAAAGCTAAAGGTATTGCTATAAGCATGATATAGCTTATTTTTACATTGGAAGAATTTTCAGCAGTTTTTATTCAAATGCTTGTAATAGCCAAAACAGGCTATTAATAGATAAAACAGGAAAAGAAAACAAGGAGAATTAAATTGGATTTAATCTCTTTGATTTCTTAAAAATGATGGTGTTTCAAGATGGGTTTCTATTGCCGGACTCCCATCATCAATAGAAATAGTCCCTCTTCTTAAAAAAGGATTTCCACCACCAAAAGTTCCTGTTCCTGCAGTTGTATGAATTGTAGGTCCATTACTTGGTTTATTTGCAGGCTTGCTTGGCTTTTCATCTTTATTGCCAGCAGCCAGATCTTTTTCAAAACCGGTGGCAATAACAGTAATAAATACCTCATCTTCGCCTACTGAAGGATCAGTAGTAGTACCAAAAATCACATTTGCATCATCATCTGCATACTCTTCTATTGTATTCATAGCTTCTGAAATTTGAACAATAGGATAATTAGGATGGGTTTTAAAGTGAACCAGCACTCCTTGCGCTCCATCAATAGAAATATCACCCAACAGAGGCGAACTGATAGCTTCTGTTGCCGCTTCATAAGCTGCATTTTGTCCAACTGCATGTCCTATACCCATAAGTGCCAGACCTTTATGGCTCATAACAGTTTTGACATCTGCAAAGTCAAGGTTAATATCGCTTTGAGAGTGTGAAATAATAACGCTTGAAATTCCAGATACAGCCTGGCAAAGCACATCATCAACCATTTTAAAACTCTCTTTAATTCCTAAATTTTTATCTACAATTGTCAACAGTTTCTCATTAGGAATTACTATAATAGAATCACTTTCTCTTTTTAACTCTTCTAAACCAGATTCTGCCAATTTTGTTCTTTTTCTTCCTTCAAACTTAAAAGGAGTTGTTACAACAGCAACTGTCAAAGCCCCTGTTTCTTTTGCTGCTTGAGCAACCACAGGAGCAGCGCCAGTTCCTGTTCCGCCTCCAAGACCTGCAGCTATAAATACCATATCAGCACCTGAAAGCGCCTCTTTTATTTCATCATAACTCTCTACTGCAGCATCTTTGCCCTTTTCCGGCACCATTCCGCAGCCACGCCCTCTTGCAACATTCTTTCCGATTTGAATTTTATATGGTGCCAATGAACTGTCCAGCGCCTGTGCATCAGTATTGGCTACAATTAAACTGATTCCGCTGACACCCTCTTCCACCATGTGGTTAATCATATTGCCGCCACCGCCGCCGACTCCTATTGCTTTAATTATTGCACCTTCGCTTGGAACATCACTGTCACGCATTACTTCAATTTCAAAGTTATCCATTTTCTTCTCCTTGTTTCAAATTAAAATAACTGTTTTATCCAATTTATAACTTTTTTTACAAAGTCGCCTTTATATCCAATGTTCACATTTTCCAAGTCTGTAAAGACAAATGGATCATCTGCACCATCATTATTCGGTTTTTCTGCCGGTGGCGCTGCAGATTCATTTTCTGAAAGCTTAATATTGGTTAATGCACCTGGCTGTTCCTCTTTTTGATGCAGCAATCTTCTTTTATTATCTATTTCATATTGGGTATTCTTACCGGATTTATACAGCAGTAAACCTATTACTGTTGAGTGCTCCGGACCTTTAAGCTCATCAAACAGTCCTTTTAAATGTTTAGGCTTCCCGATCCTTACAGAAAGTCCCGGGAAGATAGCCTGAGTATACTCTCTTAAATTTTTAAGCTTTGTCATGCCTCCTGTTAATACAATCCCAGCACCTATACTGTTTTTTAAGCCGCTCTGCTCTAAATATTTAGCCAATATCAGCAGCGACTCTTCTACTCTTGCTAAAATTACGCTTTGAACTACACTCATCGGTATTTTGTTTTTATTGTTTGTATCTCCTATTATAGGAAGCTCCAATGTCTCATCGGAAGCTTCTATTAAATCTCCGTAACTTTTTTTAACTGTCTCTGCCACCTCTAACGGAGTGTGCAGCGCAATAGAAATATCGTTTGTAATATGGTTGGAGCCCACTGGCAAAAATCTATTATAAATCAGAGAGTGCCCTTTAAAAATACCAAGACTGCTTGTTTGACCCCCTAAATTCAATACAGAAACACCTAATGTCTTTTCATCATCAGATAAAATTGCAATTGCTGATGCATAGGTGTCTAAAACTATAGATTCAGCTTCCAAACCGGCAGACGCTATAGCTTTTTTAAGATTGCTCAAACTAGATTTTTGAGCCATAATAATATAAGTCTCCACCTCTAGCCTGCTGGCATTCATGCTGTAGGGGTCTTCAATGTTTACCTGGTCATCAACTTTAAAATTGTATGGCAATACATGCAATACATCATAATCTTTTTGGATGTTTGCATTGTATAAGGCGGTTTCCATTACACGGTTTATCTCTTTTATTGTGATATCTTTTTGAGAAATATTAACAATTCCTATCGATTTAGTGCTTTTTACATAAGCGCTTGAAATAGAAACCACTGCCGTTGAGATATTATTGCCCGCTATTCTTCTGGCATCATTTACCGCTTTTCTAATAGATTTGGCTGCTAAATCTATATTGGTAATAATTCCCTTCTTTACCCCCTGAGATTTAGCAAAACCATGCCCCAGCACTTTTATTTCGTTAAACTCATCTATTTCTGCAATAACTGCTTTAATTGTAATTGAACCTATGTCTATTGCTAAAATTACATTATTATTCACTGGATATCCTTTGCAAAGCTGATGACTTTATATCTTTTTGACAATTCATTAAATAAATTGCCAAAAAGTTCGCTGTTTTTAAGCTGGGCAATTTGGTTATCAATATCAATAACCGACTTATTGGAATCTTTGAGTTTTTGATCAACAATTTTATAAACAAACAGACCGCTCTCTATTTCAACTTTACCAGTATCTTTATTGCCATTAAAAATTGTTTTTACTGCTTTAAAACTCTCCTGCGGAGTTAAAGAGTTAAAAGTTACAATTTCAAACGGCGTAATGTATTCATTTACAGATTCAGCAAACTTGCCGCCTTTTATTAACTCATCAGCCAATTTGTTTAATTTCTTTTTTGCCTTAACTTTTTTTAAATCTTTTTTTACTAACTCTTTAGCTTCTTCAAAACTCATCTCTTTGGGTTTGATAATATTTTTTAAATGAACAGTTACAAAATTGACATCAACCGCTTTCGGTTTTAGATATTCACCCTCTTTTGCATTTTTAATATCTTTCCATATTTCAGTTGACAGTTTTTTGTCGCCAAAAGTCAGTAAAACAGTTTCTGCGGCTTTAATTTTACCTTTTTTAAACCTGCTTCTTGCAATAGCTGCCAGTTTTTTAATTTTTTTAAGCTTCAAATCTTTAATTACCTGTTTTTTTACATCAGCAAGCTTTTTTACATTGCCTTTATCATCCAAATAGTTAAAGCTGTTTTTATTATAAAACTCTTCTATCTCTTTGTCGGTTAAATTTACATCTTTAGAGTATGTCCACAATAATTCTAAACTGTATTTTTTAGGGGTTAAATATTTGCTTTTATTTTTTTGCCAGAATTGTTTTAACTCATCATCTGTTAAAGAAATATTTACATCACTGTATTTTAACACCTGGTAATCGATTTTATCAGCAACTTTAAAGGCGCTGCCTATACTCTCTTTTTCAAAATTAAGCGGTTTAACATTTAAAAGTTTCAAAAGTTTATTAACTGTTATCTCATCTTTTAATATAGCTTCAAAATCTTTAGCTTTTAAACCTCTAGCGTTTAAAAAATTATCATAAATCTCTTTGCTGAACTGTCCGTTTTTATCTTGAAAAGCCGGATAAGAGACAATCTCTTTGCCAACCTCTTCATCTGTTGTAATAATTCCATACTCTTTTGCCAAATTAAGAAGAAGGGTTTGCTGTATTAGGCTATCAAGCACTTTTTTGCCTAAATGCATTTTTTTGGCTGTTTCTTTATCAAAAACTTTTCCTTCCTGCTGTGCTTGTTGAGCATATTGTAAATATAAATTATTGTAACTGTATGAGTATTTTATATTTTTTATTGGGATATCGCCTACTTTTGCCACGGAGTTAGAAGCTGAACCGAAGTTCATATTTCCCCAGTTTACTGCTCCTGCTCCTATAAAGGCAATTACAGCTACCCAAATTGTGATTACTAAATATTTATTGTTTCTTTGCATCCATGATATCATACTATTCACCTTAAAATTATAAAATTAATAATTTGTTAGTACAAGTTTAACCTATTTAATATTAAATTTTCTTTTTACGAATAATTCAATTTTTTGTAATTTACAATAAATTTGACTGTTTAATTGACAATTTTAAAGCTTTAATATTAATCAATAAAAAAATAGTCGCATTTTATGGTATTAAAAATATTGATATTTTTTATTATTAAATTTTACAACTATTTTACAATTTTTTTTAAAATTTATTTTTATTTTTTTTAAAAGTTAACTTTTTACACACTTTAATATATCAATTAGTATAATTAATTAAAAATTTCATTATTTTAAAGGTTTATTTAATGAATAACAATACTTTAGCATCTTTAGATTTAAAATATATATGGCATCCATGTACGCAGATGAAAGATCATGAATTTCTGCCTATGATACCAATAAAAGAGGGTAAAGGGGTTTATCTATACGATTTTGATGGAAACGGTTACATAGATGCAATAAGCAGCTGGTGGGTCAATCTGTTTGGACACAGCAACAGATATATAAACCAAAAAATCAAAGAGCAGCTTGAGAAACTAGAACATGTAATTTTAGCCGGCTTCACCCATGAACCGGCAGTCTCTTTAGCAAAAAAACTAGTTGAAATAACGCCGCAAAATCTAGATAAAGTCTTTTTTGCAGATAATGGCTCCAGTGCAGTAGAGATAGCTTTAAAAATGAGTTACCACTACTTTAAAAATAAAAATATTAACAAAGATACATTTTTATCTTTAACAAACAGTTACCACGGCGAAACTATCGGCGCTTTAAGTGTAGGTGATGTAGAGCTTTACAAAAAAACTTATGAACCGCTTTTAATTAAAAATATCCAAACCCCTGTTCCCAAAAACAATACACAAAAGGCTGCAAAAGAAGCGGCAAAAATTTTAGAAGATATTTTAGAAAAAAACAGCTCCAAAATCTGTGCTCTAATTTTAGAACCGCTTATTCAGGGGGCTGGAAATATGCATATTTACCACCCGTACTATTTAAAAAAAGCAAGAGAGCTTACCAAAAAATACGGCATACATCTTATTGCAGATGAAATTATGACTGGTTTTGGAAGAAGCGGCACAATGTTTGCCTGCGAGCAAGCTGATATAAGCCCAGATTTTTTAACACTTTCTAAAGGTTTAACAGGAGGCTATCTGCCGCTTTCTGCTGTTTTAACAAGCAATGAGGTTTACAGCGCTTTTTACTGCGACTACAGCGAACACAAAGCCTTTTTACACTCGCACAGTTATACAGGAAATCCTCTTGCCTGCAGCGCTGCGCTTGCAACGCTTGATATTTTTGAAAATGAAAATATCATAGAAGAAAACAGAGAAAAATCAAAATATATGGCAGAATGCATACAAAAATTTAAAGAGTTCAATATTGTGGAAAATATCCGTCAGTGCGGCATGATAGCAGCATTTGACATTAAAGGGTATGACCCTAAAGAGAGAATAGGTTTACAGGTTTACAGTTACGGTTTACAGCACGGAGTGCTGTTGCGCCCGCTTGGAAACACTATCTATTTTATGCCTCCTTATATTATAACTAAAGAGGAGATGGATAAAATGTTTGGCATTGCTTATGAGGCGGTTGAATTAATTGATAATTAAAGTTTGAAATTAAAATTCTAACTTCAAACTTACAGCTTACTATAGTCTATTAAATAAAGAAGAGAGTATCCCTTTTGACTCTTTTAATCTGTTAATATGTTTTGCAGCTCTCTCTACTCCCAGTTCAAATGCTTTTTCATAAAGCTTCTGAGCTATTTTTTTATTTTTTGGCACAGTTATGCCATATTCATAAAATTGTGCCAAATCGCAAACCGCATCAGGATAAAACTGGTTAGCCAGGCTTTTCATTATTTTATATGATTTATCCAAATCCCGTTTTAATACTTTTCCGCTAAAAAGTTCTCTTGCCAGAATAAACTGAGCAAATTTTGAATCTGTAGAACTCGCCAGCAAGAGTACCTGTGCCGCTTTTGCTATATCGTTTTTTTCTAAATAAAAACTAAATTCATCTAAAAAGCTGTAAACATCCTGATCGGTGTAATTGCTACTTGCAACCTGTTTTAAAAATTTAACAACCGCTTCCACCCATACATCGCTCTGTTTAATAGGCGGGAAAAGGGTAAATGCCTTTCTAAATTTCTGTTCTATATGCGGAATAGGAGGATGTGTTTCATTATGTTCTTTTTTAGGCACAACTTTTTCGGACTGTGCTTGATTTTGCTGACTAACCTCTTTTAAACTTTCTTCAGTTTTTTTGCCATTTTTATTAATTTTTAATTTTCCACTGATATTTTTAGCTTTAGAGAGAACCTTTTGAGCCGCAGATTTTTTCTTAACAACTTCAACATTTTTATCTTTTGAGAATTTGGATCTTAAAGCCTTATATTTAGACATAACTTTTTTATGTTTTGAAACCTTTTTCTTACCTATAACCTCTGCACTTATTTCATCTAAAGGGGTATCTTCATCAACATTTTGCAAAGAGCCTTGTTTTTCTTTATCTTCTTTCTTTTCTTCAACCTTCTCTTGCTGCTGATTATCTTGAGGCTCTTCAGTTAAATTTTTCTCTTGAAGCTTCTTAAAAGTTTTTTCATAATCGCCGTTTTTAAGCTCACTATCTTTATACTCATACTCTATAGGTTTTTCAATATTTTTTGCAAATGCTTCCAAATCATCTTTAGTATAAAAAGAGGATTTATACTCTTTAATTGTCTCTTTAGCTAAAGGGCTCATTTTAATCATATCTTCAACATTTAGAATTTTTTCACTTTCGCTTCCAATATCATCATCCAGTATATCTATTTCATTAAGATAGTTTTTTATAAGATAGATAGCCTGGCGGTAATTTTTTTTAGTCAGCATTGAGATAATTTCATTTAAATTGCTGTTATTTAAAGATTTTAAATGAGATATCTGTAATATTACTGTATCATCATCCCCTATCGAAGCCGCAAGTTTAACGATTTTCAATCTTTGCATTAACTCATTTTTATCCATTTTAATGCCTTCTTTAATTTATGACAATTTTCTGTAAACATCAAAAAATTTTACTATCTTTGGTATTATAGCATAATAAATGATTTTTATATCTTATAATATGATTAATTGTCAACTAAATTTACAATTTTTTGTCAACTTGTAAACCTTTAGGCTTAATAAAGATATTTAAACCTAATTACGATATTATATCATCAAAAAAGATTAAAGTGTTAAAAATGGAGAGTTCGCCGCATATTCCTGTGCTTTTAAATGAGGTTTTAAAAAGTTTTGAAGATATTAAAGAGGGGGTTTTTGTAGACTGTACGCTCGGGTTTGCCGGCCACTCTTATGAAATTTTAAAAAACCATCCCGGATTAAAGCTTATCGGCATAGACAGGGATGAAGAGGCTTTAAATTTCAGCCGAAAAAAACTTGCCCCATTTAAAGAGAGGATTACACTCTTAAAGGGAAGTTTCTCGCAAAGGGTTAAAGAGATTGATTTTGAGAGTGTAACTGCGCTTTTGGCAGACTTTGGGGTTTCATCACTGCAGCTTGACAGCAAAGAGAGAGGATTTAGCTTTGAGAGTGAAACGCTTGATATGCGGATGGATAAATCTGCCCATTTCAGCGCTGCTGATGTTGTAAACAGTTACACCCCGCAGCAGCTGGAAAAAATTTTCAGGGAGTTTGGCGAAGTTAAAGAGGCAAAAAAAGTTGCAAATGCCATCTGTAAAGCAAGAGAACAAGAAAAAATTACAAACAGCAAAAAACTTGCCCAAATTATAGCAGACACTATTAAGAAAAAAGGTAAAACACACCCTGCTACGCAGGTTTTTCAAGCTATTCGGATAGAAGTAAACAGAGAATTGGATGAAATTGTATCGCTTTTGGATACACTGGAAGAAAAAAAGCCTAAAAACGGTATAATAGCTTTGATTACTTTCCACTCTTTAGAAGACAGGCTTGTAAAGCAGCGTTTTAAAAAGTGGGCTAAAAAGTGCATCTGCCCAAGCGGCGCTATGCGCTGCGCATGCGGAAATAACAACAATTTAGGCGAAGAGTTAACAAAAAAACCGCTCACTGCAAACAGTGAAGAGTTAAAAACAAATCCAAGAAGCCGAAGCGCAAAATTGAGAGTTTTTAAATTTAAAGGATAAAAATGCAAAGCGTTAAAAAAGAGGGGTTCGCAAAATATTTTGTCATTTTTGGCATAATTACAGCTCTTTTAATGGTTAAAGTGTATCTGGCAAATGAAATTTACTATACAAGCCGCGATATTCAAAAACTCTCGATGAAAATAAACGCCCTAAAAGAGGAGCGCAATATTTTAAAACTTAAAATTGAAAAACTTAAATATAAAAACACAATTATAGACCCGCTCTCAACTTACATAGAGCAGATAAACACTCCAAAAGATGCACACAGCGCTGAAGAGATAGAAACCGCCCAAGAAAGCCAAGAAACAGAATCAAACCAGGAAGCAGCGCCAAAAACCGAAAAACAGCCATCCAAACCTAAACCGGCAAAAAAGAAAAAAAGCACAAAAGAGCTGTTTAAAAAAATAGAAGATGAGGGTATGTTTTGATAAAAAGATTTGTAACATTTGCAGTAGAGAAAGCAGCACTTAACCATATTCTATTTTTGCTAATGTTAATACTTGCATTTTTTGCGTATAAAAACATACCAAAAGAGCTTTTTCCTCCTGCACAGCTTGATATTATCACAATCAGGGGCGGATATCCTGGAACAAGCGGAGATGTGCTTGATAAAATGGCGGTAGAGCCGCTTGAAGAGGATATAAAAAATATTGCCGGAATTGACAGAATAGACAGTATTATTAAAAACGGCTCTTTTTTAATAACCCTTGAGCTTAAAGAGAGCAGCGACCCGCAAGAGGTGTTAAATGATGTAAAAGATGTTATCTCTAACCATCGCAAAGATTTGCCCGCAGATATGAATGAACCTGTCGCAAAGGTTTTAATTCATCAATTTCCTCTGCTTTTAATTGCAGTTTCAGGCGATACAAGCAAAGAAGAGCTTTTAAAAGCTGCAAAAGCGCTAAAGAGCCGCCTTTCTCAAATAAAAGATTTGGGCACTATAGCAATAAGAGGCGAAGCGAAATATCAGGTTCAAATTGAGTTAAACAGTGCCAAAATTGATGCTTTAAATTTAAATAAAACCTCTATTTACCAGGCTATTGCAAACATCAGCTCTATTTTTCCGGCAGGAACATTCAAAGCAAAAAGAGGCAAATTTTACATATCTTCAATAAACGGGCAAAAAGATGCGAGCAAACTCTCTAACACACTGCTTCATATTAATGGAAAAGTTGTCCGCTTAAAAGATATTGCCGATGTCACTTACGGCTTAAATACACCTAAAGAAATTTCCGATTTTAACGGCAAAGAGAATATCTCTTTAAATGTAACAAAGCAAAAAAGCGGAAATGCAATAGCTTTAAGCAGGCAGATAAAAGAGATTTTAAAAGAGTTTAAAAAAGAGTATAAAAATATAAATTTTAAAGTTTATACCGACACTTCTGTCTGGATTAGAAACAGAATCAACCTTGTAACTTCCAATATCTTTTTTGGTTTGATTTTGGTTTTTTTAGCGATATTTTTAAGTGTAAACTGGCGCATCTCGCTGGTTGTGGCTATGGGAATTCCTACAAGCTTCTTTATAGGGCTTATAGCGGCAAAATATCTTGGCTACAGTATGAATATGTTAACGATGCTTGGCGCTCTTTTGGCTCTGGGGATGCTGGTTGACGAAGCGATAGTTGTTGCAGAGAATATATTTAGGCATTTAGAGATGGGTAAAAGCCCAAAAGAGGCGGCAATAGACGGGTCTGTAGAGATGTTTCCAGCAGTCCTTACAGCTACAGCCACAACTGTTTTTGCATTTTTGCCTCTATTGATTATGAGCGGCAAAATGGGTGTATTTATTAAAGTGTTACCGGTTATGATTTCTATTTTGCTTTTAAGCTCGCTCTTTGAAGCATTCTACTTTCTGCCTCTTCATGCAAAAGAGCTTTTTGGTATGAAATCGGTAAAATACACAATTAAAGAAGAGAGCCTCTTTTGGCAGAATTTAAAAGCAAAATACCAAAATTTTTTAATTGCGCTTTTAAAGTCAAAAAAGCTTGTAGTGCCGCTGATGGCTGTTTTAATTTTAGGGGCTACTAAGTTAATAATAAAATACAGCACATTTGAACTTATGCCGAAATTTGATGCCGAACAGATTTACTTAAGCGGAAAAACCGATGTAAATAATAATTTAGAAGATACAAAAAAGGCAATCTTGCCTTTAGAGAGAGCGATTTTAAAAAATATGAAAAAAGATAGCGTATCTTCAGTAACCGCAATTGTAGGGATTAAATTTAATCCAGATAACACTTTTGAGAGCGGAGAGCATCTGTTCCACATTTTTATAAATTTAAATGAACGCAAACCCAAAAACTTTTTTGATAAATATATAAACCCTCTCTTTTCGCTTGAATACGACAGCAGCAATATGAAGCGTGAAAAAAGCGCTTTTGAAGTGCTTGAAGAGGCAAAAAAAATTGTAGATAAATTTAAAAACTTAAAAGATACAAGCGGTAAACCGGTATATAGAGATTTAACAATATATGTGCCGCAGGCTGGAATTGTAAAAAATTCTATCCAGCTTGATATTGTAGATAACGGCAAGAAAGATGCACAAAAAGCAATAGATGCCCTTTTAAACAAATTGCGCTCCATACCAAACTTAACCGGCATTGTTACAAATAAGAAATTCGGGCCAAAAGAGCTAAAACTTGAAATAAATGAATACGGCCAAAAGCTTGGATTTAGCGAAAATTACCTAATTAACGCTATCCGCGGACTCTTTTTAGAGGCTGAATACAGCAAAATGCTAAATGAAGAGGGGATTATTAGAGTTACAATTAAAGATAGAAAAAAAGACAGAAATTTTGATATAAAAAACCTTTTGGTATCTACACCAGATGGGAGCCAAACGGTTGCGCTTAAAGATATTGCAAACTTCAAAGAGATAAAAAGCCCTCTTACTCTATATAAAGAAAACGGCGAGAGAATCTGGAGCGTAACAGCCCAAACCATCAAAGGAAAATCGGTCGCTTCCAAAGTTATGGAGCAGCTTATGCCTACAATAGAAAAATTAAGGGCGCAAGGCTTTAAAATAAATATTAAAGGGGAGGCTAAAGAGAATTCGAAAGTTAAACGCGAGATGGGAGAAGCTGCAGTAATTGCGATATTTTTAATATTTATTTCGCTAATTTTAATGTTTAACTCTCTGGTTCTTTCTCTTATAACATTAAGCGTTATACCGCTTTCTATTTTAGGTGCGCTTATTGGAACAAAAATAATGGGGCTTAATTTAACAATGCCTGGGCTTATGGGAATTGTGGGGCTTGCCGGCGTTGTGGTAAACGATGCAATTATTATGCTCGATTTCATTAAAGGTTCTAAAAATTATAAAGAGTTGGCACAAAAAGCTTCTACCAGAATCCGCCCTATTTTGCTCACATCTGTAACTACGGTGCTAGGTCTTTTTACTCTTATATTCTTTGCCAGCGGGCAAGCGCTTGTAATCCAGCCAATGGCGGTGTCTTTGGGTTATGGAATTGCCTGGGCAACAGTTTTAAACCTTATATTTATTCCTTTGCTTTATGCATTGATTTATAAGGTTAAAGAAGGGTAATAAGGTTTGAGGATTGAAGAACGCCGTCATTCCCGCGAAAGCAAGACTGCGCAAATACTTGGTATTTCTTGGAGGTGAGACTTTAGTCTCACTTGTGCTTTGCACTCTCTTTGAGAAAAATATTACCAATAAATGGTAATAACAAGA
>JALVXO010000099.1 GCA_027022775.1 Campylobacteraceae bacterium | reverse complement strand
CGGTTTGTCGAAATTGTTTTGTTTGGGATTACCAAAACCGCTTTCAGGTAATTTGGCAGCCTGTGTTTTTTGCTGTAAACCCTGTTTTCATGCAGGCAGGCAACATTAAAACCGCCCATTACTGCCGGTGTTATGTTATCTGGATGGGGCTCATACTGAAGTGCTAGATTGAGTATTTTTCTTTTATTATACTTAACCCCGGCAGCCACAAAAGCGGAAGTAATTGCCGCCACAATAACCGCCGAAGAGCTCCCAAGCCCTCTGGAAATCGGAATTTTATTATTAAATTCAAACCTGAAAGTGTTATATTTGCCGCCGCTTAACCTTCTGTAGTGCTCATTAAAAATATTTAAAAACATTGTGTTTTTCTTTATTTTGGGGTTGCTTGCCCCCTCACCCCTTGTAGAGGTGCTTAAAAAGCGCGACGGTTTTATAACAATTTCATTGCGCAAATTTATAGCCAGCCCCAGTGTATCAAAACCGGGTCCCAGATTTGCGCTTGTTGCCGGAACAGAAACTAACAATTAACCTTCCTTTAACCCCTAAACAGCAGCTATTTGATAATCTGGCTCATTTTTTTCCAAAACTCTCATTTTGTTTAAAGTTTCGGGCATAAAAAAGCCGCTGTCTGGCTCATTTTCAAATTTTTTTGTAATTATAGTCTCTTTTTCTTTGATAAAGTATAGTTTTCCCAAAGCTTTTATAGGTTTATTGCTGTTTAAATCAAACGCAGATACTGCAAAAAAAGGGATGCCCTTTGTAATTTGCAACGTTTTTAAAAGCACATAAGCGATTTTTGTCCCCATGTGGCTGCCCGGTCCGCTGGTGTAGTAAATTTTCTCCACCTTCTCATTTTTTGTCAAATCGGCAAGAAACGGCAGCAAAACATCCGAAGCAAGCCCTTTAAGTTCCAGGCTTTTTTGCAGCTTTCCATCTTTGTAAAGGCCAACTTGCATAGGCTTACAGACGGTATTGATTACAGCAACTATAACAGCTCCTTAAGCAAAAACTTTTACCAGCTCTTTGCTCTCATGAATCTCTGCAAGGGTTACAATTTCATAAGCCCCTTCTGTGGCAAGAAGCTTTTTAGTCAAAAGGTGGTTAAGCTCATGGCTGCTTGCATGTGCGCTGTATTCGCCTATAATTGTGCGCCCCATTACCATCATATCACCTATTGCATCTAAAATTTTATGGCGCACAAACTCATCATCAAAACGCAAACCTTCTGGGTTTAAAACAGTATTATCATCCAACCCTATCGCATTTTCCAAACTTGCGCCAAGCGCCAGGTTTATGCTTTGAAGATACTGAATATCCCTTAAAAAGCCAAAAGTTCTGGCTCTTGCTATCTCTTCTATATAACTTTTTTTGCTGAATTCAAATCCAAACTTTTGATACCCGATAGCCGGATGGTCAAAATCGATTGAAAAATTAAATTTTGGTTTGTTAGAGGGTTTAAGAGAGGCAAATTTTCCATTTTGCTCCACTTTAACCTCTTTTTTTATAACCATTAAACTTTTTGGCGCATCTTGCATCTCTAGGCCCGCTTCATCAAAAAGCATGCAAAATGATATTGCACTCCCATCCATTATAGGCATTTCATTGCCGTAAATTGAGACTTTTAAATTATCAATCCCGTAAGCGTAAACTGCTGAAAGAAAATGCTCTATTGTAGAGACGGAGTTTGGTCTTTTGCCAAGAACAGTAGCCAGCTTTGTCTCTGTAATATTGCCCACGCAAAGCGGCAGAATCTCCCCGCTTTTAATATGTTCAAAAACAATCCCGCTCCCGCTTGGCAGCGGCTCTATAGCCATCCTTACAGGCTCTCCGCTGTGCAGCCCTGTTCCAATAACATCAACTCTTTTTTTTATAGTCCTCTCAAACATAACCAAACTCCGAATTTAAACTCTTTTTAAATTATACCAAAAAAATATAAATAACTATTGTTTTATGAAATTATTGATTTTTCATATCTTAAAAGGGATGTCTTAAGTTTTAATTAAGGTTATTTGGTTATAATTTCACGCACTTCAAGAGGCACGGTAGCTCAGTTGGTAGAGCAAAGGACTGAAAATCCTTGTGTCGGCGGTTCGATTCCGCCCCGGGCCACCATCTACTCCTTTTTTTATTCAAAATTAATAACCGCTAAATCCATAATTTAAAAAGCATTTTATAAAAAATAAACTTTTGTTATAAAATGCAAATTTAGGCTTAATATGACCAGTAATCAATTCAAAGAGTATTAGCTTTAAGCTTTTTGCTTAAAGCTTTAAAGTGTTGCGGTTTTTACGCTTATGCAGGCTGGGAGTTTGGAGAGTTCTTCTATTAACTCTTTTGTGATATTCTGATCGACTCTTATAATAGCCAGTGCCTGGCCGTTTTTGTGTCTGCCTAGTCTAAAGTCTGAAATATTTATATTGTATTTGGCAATTAGCGAGCCCACATCGCCGATAACGCCAGGTTCGTCATTGTTTTTAAACAGAATCAGTTTGCCTTTTGGTTCCAAATCGAGCGAATATCCGTCTATATTTACCACTCTTTGCATTGTGTCTTCGAAAACGGTTCCGCTTACTTCCATTGTATTGCCGTCTTTAGTTGTCACCTTTATGGTCAAAAGGTTTTTAAACCCTTTTTGAGCATTTTTGGACTCTTTTTCTATCTCTACACCGCGCTCATTGGCAACAAATTCGGCATTTACATAATTAATCTGGTCGCCCAGAGATTCACTCATTAACCCGACTGTTGCAAATGTAGCAAGAGAATCGATATATCCGCCTATTTGCCCTTCGGTAGTAACTTTAACAGAATCAATTGCGCTTCTTGTAACCTGTGCTGCCATATTTCCGATTTTTTGAGAAAGCTCCAAATATGGGCGGACAAAATCCGGCAGTTCGCTCTCTTTTATCGGCAGGTTCAATGCATTAGGGTAAGCAACCC
>JALVXO010000098.1 GCA_027022775.1 Campylobacteraceae bacterium | reverse complement strand
TAATTATGCAAGATATTATGATAAGCAAAGCCAAATGCGCCGCTACTTTTAAAGAGCTTGACAATTTTGACGATGAGAATGTCTCAAAAGATTTAAAAGAGGCAAAATATAAAAAGGAGGAAAAATTTAATATAACAAATTCTCTATATGAAAGAACCGATGATTTTGCAGAAAATTTAAAGAGTGATGCAAATAAAACAGAGACAATAAATCAACACGATTTAGAAATAAACAGAGCCGGCAACCGTTTAAAAGAGAGAAATTTAAGAACCATATTAATTCCGATAGAGGAGTAAATAGAGATTTTCTTGACAACTTGTCAAAAAAAAGTTATAATAAAATAAAAAGGCTATGCGATGCAAACTATTCAGGTAGGAAAATTTAAAGCCGAGCTTTCATCGATTTTAGAAAAAGTTCAAAAAAACGGAGAAAAATATATTATAGAGTTTGGCAAAAAACATAAAAAAATAGCTATGCTGGTGCCGTATGAAGAGAATAAGAAAGCTAGAAAATTCGGACAGTTAAGAGGCAAATTGGATATTCCCGACAATTTTGATGATGAAATCAGTGAAATAAACGAAATGTTTTACCCTAAATCGTGATGAATATTATAATAGATACACACATATTTCTCTGGCTAGCGGCGCAGCCTGAAAAGGTTGGCAAAAAGCAAATGCGCTATATCGAAGATTTGGACAATAAAATTTTTTTAAGTTCTATGAGTATAGCTGAAATAATGATTAAAAAATCCATAGGAAATTTAAACTTTAATGCCGACATATTAGCTTTGTTAGAAGAAATGGGAATAGAAGTGTTAGATTTTGATGCCCAAAGCGCTTTGATGCTTGGCACCTTGCCTATGCACCACAAAGACCCGTTTGATAGAATGATAATATCACAAGCAATCACAAAAGGGTATAAAATAATAACTGCAGACAGTAAATTTAAAATGTATAACTGCAAGTTGCTTTAAGCAAAGGGAATATAGTGAGATTAACATTAATTGCAATTTTTTTACTTAATTTGTTAAGTGCAAAAGATGGTATATCTGTTCATATTTCTAAAAATAAGCTTTTTGTAAACGAGCCTTTTTTGCTTAAAGTTACGGTTAAATACCAAAGCGCCAAATATATAAAATTGGAAGATTTTACAGATAAAAATTTTTATGTAAAAGAGATAAAAGAGGAAAATGCTACCAAAAAAGAGGACTATTTTTTAAAAAATTACTATTTTGCGCTTTTTCCGCAAAGGGCAGGAAATTTAGAGATAAAGCCGTTTGTTGCAAAAATTATTAAAATAGAGCCAAAAACCGGATTTAGCATAACAAATAGAGTAGAGAGCAAAAGCAGAACAATTACTGTTTTTTCAAGCCCGAGTGAAATCAGCGGGCTTATCGATATTAATGCGAGTGCAGGCAAAAAAGAATTTAAGCCCGATGAACCGGTATCTTTAACCCTGATATTAAGCGGCAAAGCAAATTTTGACGATATAAAACCTTTTGAGTTAAAAATAAAAAATGCTACAGTTTACAGCAGCGCCCCTGTTAGAAAATATGAGTTAAAAGATGGTAAGTTAAATGGGAAATATATTCAAAAATTCAGTATAATTTCTAAAGAGAGTTTTAAAATCCCCGCCTTTAAATTAAGCTATTTCAATATCCAGACAGAGCTTATGGAGACAGTTTTAAGCAGAGAGTTAAAAATTAGAGCCGATATAGCGCCAGTAAGTTCAAAAGAGCTGATATTTTTTATCGGCGGCTCTGTTTTAGGAGCAATTTTTACAGCACTGTTTTTCTATAAAAGAGGCAAAAAAAGCCCTTTGGATTTAAAAAATGCGGTAAAAAGAGCTAAAAACGACAAAGAGTTATACTCTCTTCTTCTTCCGTATGTTAAAAATAGAGCGTTGGAAAAGTTTATAAAAGATTTAGAAGAGAATATTTATGCGGGTGCTAAAAACAGAGTCGATAAAAGAGAGATAATAAAACAGCTTTAGCAGCCAGAAGCTGCTAATTAGTAAACAATAATATCTTTAGTGTAATCTTTTAAAAGAGATACTTCGGTTCTATCTTTTACCTCTTCTTTGGCTTTGCGCCACTGCCCAAAACTTTTTTTGAATTCTCTTTTGAATGCTTTAAAGTAGTCGTGGAATTTGTCGCTGCCTAGAACGCCTGCTGCATAAAGGTTGTCATCTTTGTCAATTTCTAAAATAATATTTGCAAGCGGCTGAGGTGCGGGACCGGCTATTACTTTAGAACCGGCTTTTGGGTCGTAAACGCTCATGTGCGAAGAGCATACAAAAACACCGCCGGTTTTTGAAGCGGTGCACTTTTGCCCTTTTTTAACATAACTGAAGAAACTCTCTTCTTTGTTTGGATGGGTTAAGTTGTGCTGGCAGATAGCAGAAACTGCAACAATAGAGCCGTTTTTCCCTACACCGCCTTTAAAGATATACTCTTGCCCTTTTTCATCTTTTAACTTAACATCTTTTTGCGTTGCTTCGCCTAAATCCACCAAAAGCACCGGTGTTCCGGCAAACGGATAGGCAAAAATGTAATTTGTCTCTTTTTGCAGTGCCGATGCTTTTAACGGTTTGCCTTCACTGTCAACCAGCGCCACTTTATTGTAAGCTTTATATAACCTTCCATCTTCCGCAAAAAGTGTTTCTGTAATAAGAGAAGGGGCAATTGCTACTGCTGCTCCGCCCGAAATTACTTTTAAAAATCCTCTTCTATCCATCTGTTTCCTTTCTATTCAAACATATCTCTATACATTCCTCTTCCCCACTCCATTAAACCTTTACCGGTTTGCACACCTGTTTTAACGTGCCAGTTTTCATTGAGTTTTGGATTGGCGAAGGTGAAAAATTTATTCTTTTTATCCCATTTATAATCGGCATCTACCGAAATTGCCCGCACAGGGTCTGCTGCTACAGCCGAGTAGCATGTTGT
>JALVXO010000097.1 GCA_027022775.1 Campylobacteraceae bacterium | reverse complement strand
ATGAGGTTTACGCAATTGTTGCATATCTGCTTTCTCTTAATGAGATTCAGATAGACGGGCAGGATTTGGATGACGATTTTGTTTTGGATAAAAAGAAGTTAATGAAAGTTGTTATGCCAAATGTGGATGGTTTCTATCCGGATGTAAACGGCAAAAACGGGGCGCTTAATATGAAAAAATTCTTAAGCGATCCAAACAATTATGGAACTTTGACAGTTAGATGCATGAAAAACTGCCCAACTGGCGAGGTTATCAGAATTAAGCACAAACTTGATGATGAAATTACTCCGCCAGTAAGCACTAAAAGAGACCTTCCAAAAGAGGAAAAAAGTGCAAACGGCGGCAACAGCAAATATGCAAAGCTTTATGAAGAGAAGTGTAACGCTTGCCACGGCAATAAAGCAATTGCGCCGGTTATTGGAGACAAAGAGGCTTGGGCGCCAAGAATCAAGCAGGGTAAAGAGACACTTTATACCCACGCTATTAAAGGCTTCCAGGGAATGCCTCCAAAAGGCGGAAATGCTGATATGAGCGATGCTGATGTTAAAGGGATTGTCGATTACATCATAAGCAAATCAAAATAAGGTAAAGGATAAGGTATGAAAAAGTTACTGATTGCAGCGCTGCTTGCAGGCACTGCGGCAACTTTTGCCCAAGCGGCTGACGATTTGGTAAAAGAGGGTGAAAAAATCTTCAATACCAAAAAATTAGGTAACTGTTTTGCTTGCCATGATGCTAACGGCAAAAAGATTAACGGTCCTGGAAGTTTAGGCCCTAAACTTCAGGGGCTGGCTCTTTGGCCGGAAAAAGCGCTGTATGACAAAGTGTATGACCCATACACTACAAATCCGGTTTCGGCAATGCCGCCATTTGGAAAAAACGGCGTTTTAAGCGATAAACAGATTAAGGCAGTGGTTGCCTATTTAAAAACAATTAAATAAACAAGGAAAGGAAACGATATGGAAAGAAGAAAATTTTTAGGTTTAGGTGCAGGCTTAGCGGCTTTATCTTTAGCTCCGGTTTCAGTATGGGCGAAAGATTACAGAAAAGAGCTTCCAAATGTTTGGAAAATTAAAAATAATGAAGCTGATGCTAATGATTTAAAAGGTGTAAATGAGGCTATTAAAGCGATTTTTGGCACAGATAAGCCTGAAGAGGGCAAATTTAAATTAAAAGCTCCAGATATTGCAGAAAACGGTGCAGTTGTGCCTGTAAGCTTTACACTTGAAAAGGCTAAAAAAGTTGCACTTCTTCAAAGCGCCAACCCAGAGTGTGTTGTAGCTATTTGGGATATTCCAGAGGGTGCAATTCCTGATTATGCAGTAAGAATTAAAATGAAAAAAACAGGTAAAGTTATTGTAGTAGCCGATGTTGACGGCAAAATTTACAAAGTTGAAAAGAATGTAAAAGTAACAGCCGGCGGATGCGGCGGGTGATGTATTAGTTGTTAGTGATAGTGAAAAGTGATAGTGATAGAGTTGTTAGCGGTGCTAAATGTTAGTAAATATAGTAAATAAAAATATAGAGAAGAAAGGTGAAAAATGAGAGTAAAAGCTAAAGCAAAAGATGGTGTAGTTTCTGTAATGGCGGTGATGAAACATCCGATGTTAAGTTACGATATGGCTAAAAAACAGGGTAAAGAGGCAAACTTTATTATTAAAATTACAGGCAAAGTTGACGGAAAAGTTGTATATGATGCATCTACAAGCCAATTCTTGTCTAAAAACCCGTTTATTAAATTCAAATTTAAAGGCGAAGCGGGCAAAGAGTTAGAATTAAGCTGGGCAGATTTAAAAGGAAACACAAAGAGCAAAAAGGTAAAAATTAAGTAATTTTACCTTTTTTGCCAGACGGTAGAAAGGATAATTGATGCGTAAAACTGTTATAGCAACTTTACTTCTTGGCTCAATTTCTCTATTGGGCGCAGGAGATTTTGACGCGCAAGCAAAAAAAGATTTAAAAGCTCTTAAAGAGTACATGGAGAAGAAGTTCGCCTCCAGAAAAGATGCAGGAACATATTTTCCATATACTCCTAAAGAGGAGCTGGATAAAAATTACAAATGGGGGTTAAAAGGAGAAGATTTCCTTCTTGGCTCTTATGCATTTAATAAAAACGGAAAAGAGCAGTATGATGAAGTAAATGAAATGCCTCCGTATGAAGATAATGTAGATGCCGGAAAAGAGCTGTATGAGAATACAAAGTTTAAAAACGGCAAAAGTTTTAAAGATTGTTTTCCAGACCCAGCCATAGCCGGGGAGTATCCTAAATTTGTAAAAGGCAAAGGGGTAGTTACACTGACTGTGGCTATAAATGAGTGTCTGGTTTCAAATAAAGAGAAGCCTTGGAATATGGAAAAAGGTAAACTGGCAGATTTAGAAGCATATTTTGCAAGTGTATCCAAAGAGAAAGGGAAAAAAGTTCACATTGTAATAGATTCTAAAGAGGCTGCCGAAGCTTATGAGCATGGGAAAAAGATTTATTACACCCAAAGAGGCTACTTAAAACTTTCATGCGCAAACTGCCATATCCAAGGCGCTGGCAAAAGGGTTAGAAATGAGTATCTCTCTCCGCTTTACGGACAGGTTGCGCACTTCCCTGTTTACAGATTGGCATGGGAAGATTTGGGAACTTTAGAGCGCAGAATCAAAGGGTGCGAAAAAAACCAGGGCGAAACAACCCACAAGCTAGACAGCAAATGGATGAGAGATTTAATCTATTTCTTGACTTATATGTCTAACGGCCTGCATGTTGCCGGTCCGGATATTAGAAAGTAAGGGGTTAAAATGAAAAAGTTAGCAATAACTGCAGCACTTTGCGCAGGGCTTTATGCCAATTCCGCAGTTGATGAAGCGGCAAAACTTGATGTAAAAAAGGTTTGCGATGTAAAAGCAAATGGGGCTGCAAAAGTTTTGGAAGTTGCAAAAAAGTTTAACCCCGAGGCGGTAAAACTGGGTGTTGAATTTACACGCCTTGGAATCTCTAACAGAGCTTATAT
>JALVXO010000096.1 GCA_027022775.1 Campylobacteraceae bacterium | reverse complement strand
TGCCATTGCTTAACGCTTTTGCCTCCGCGGTTCGCTCTGCTTACAACGCTTCGGTTCCGACCCTACAAACGATATGCAGGTATCGTTTGTTTAACGGTCTCACCCCTTAAAGTCGGGCAATCTTTGAAGTTAAAAGTTAAAAACTAAAAGTGAAAAGTTTTAATTTTAAATCAAAAACAAACCATTAACTTTTAACTATTCACTATTAACTTTTAACTTGCGTAAGTTTTGGCGTCTGCTATGCAAAGCTTCGCTTCGCATAGACGCAGCGCCGTGCGGAGCTACGAAAGCAAAGCAGTTTGCTTTCGCTTAACGCTCCTCCTCCCCTTAAAGTCGGGTCTGGTTGGATTATACCTTTTATTATTAAAAAATTGCCCAAAATGGGGGTTTTCTTAAAAAAAACTTAAGAAAAAAGTTCTTACATCGTTTTGGGGTAAAAGTGCATATTTACAAAAGAGCCTCTTTTAATACCTCTTCTATTCTGGTTACAGGGATAATTTTTATATTCTCTTTTACCTCTTGAGGAATATCTTCTAAATCCCTTTCGTAATTCTTTTTTGGAATAAGCGCTTTAGTAACCCCTGCTTTGTATGCAGCAATAAGTTTCTCTTTTAATCCTCCAATTGGAAGCACTTTTCCTGTAAGAGTTAATTCGCCGGTCATTGCCACTTTATTGTCTACCTGCTGTTCTGTATAAATAGAAGCGATTGCTGTTGCCATAGTAATACCGGCGCTTGGTCCGTCTTTAGGGGTTGCGCCTTCTGGAATATGCATGTGCAAATCGTATCTTTTGTAAACTTCGCTGCTGTCAGGAATGGTGCCTTTTTCCTTTTCGTTTGCTGTTAGCGGAATTGTATCTTTAGGAATGCTCAAAAGTGCATTGTCGATTAATTTTTTAATTACACTGTGAGCAATTTTTGCTGACTCTTTCATAACTTCGCCAAGGCTGCCGGTTAACTGTATCTGCCCTTTGCCTTTAAGTTTTATTATCTCAATAGTTAAAACATCTCCGCCCACACTGGTCCAGGCCAATCCGTTTACAACCCCGATTTCCGGTTTTTCTGGAATTGTTGAGTACTCAAAAATCTTTTTGCCGGCATATTTGTGCAAATTTTTGTAAGTTATTTTTACATTATTAATTTCTGGAGTTTCCAATATCTCTTTTGCAACTTTTCTTGCAATCATTGCAATTTTTCTTCGTAAATTTCTAACGCCGGATTCTCTTGTGTACTCATCAATCAAAATTTTTAGTGCCCTTTTTGTAATAGTCAGTTCATCTTTTCTTAAAGCATGTTTTTTTAACTCTTGGGGCAGCAGATAGCGTCTAGCAATTTCAAGTTTTTCATCTGGTGTGTAGCTGCTTACAAAAATTATCTCCATTCTGTCGCGCAGCGGTGCGGGAATTCTTGCAACATCATTAGCAGTGGCTATAAATAGAACTTTTGACAAATCTATTGTAAAATTTAAATAATAGTCTCTGTAATGGCTGTTCTGTTCAGGGTCTAATATCTCTAAAAGAGCAGAAGTAGGGTCACCCCGGTGTGACCTTCCTACTTTGTCTATCTCATCCAAAACCATTACGGGGTCCATATATTTTGCTTCTATTAATCCTTGTACAATACGCCCCGGCATTGAACCTACATAAGTTCTTCTGTGTCCTCTTAATTCATTTACATCTTCCATGCCTCCAAGAGCAATGCGCACAAGAGGGCGCTCAAGTGCAGTGGCTATTGAATTTGCCAAAGAGGTTTTTCCCACTCCCGGAGGTCCTGCAAAACATAAAATCACCCCGTCGTTTGCCTCTTTTAATTTGCCTCTTAATTCTGCCAGCTCTTTTACAGAGAAAAACTCTACAATGCGCTCTTTTGGCTGTTTAAGCGAGTAGTGGTCTTTATCTAACTCCTGGGCGACTTTTTTTACGCTTAAGCTTTTTTTAGAAAATTTATTAAATGGAACTTCGAACACAATATCAAGGTAGTTTTGCAATACTGTGGCATCTGCACTGTCTGGATGGACTCTGGAGTATCTCTCTATCTGTTTAGAAATCTCTTTATATGCATCTTCGCTTAAGAAATCTTTTATCTCTTCTAAAGATTTTTTGTAATTATTAATCTCTTCATCGCGCTGAACATCTGTGCCCAGCTCTTTTTGAATCTCTTTTAACTGCTCTTTTAAAAAATACTCTTTATTTGTTTTTTCAATATTGGTATGTACTCTGTTGGTGATATCTCTTTGTATTTTTAACGCTTCTATTTTAGAAGCTACAATATCAATAATTGCAAGCAGTCTCTCTTCTATATTCTCTTTTACATAAAGCTCATAAGCTTTTTCTTTATTTAAATTCAGCATAGAAGAGATTAAATCGGCAATTCTGTGAGGTTCAGAAGCCTCTTCTATAGTTTTTACCAAATCGGAAGGGATAGAGCTGCTCAATTGCGACAGCTGGCGTATTTTTTCGCGCAAAAGCCCAATAAGGGCATCTATTTTAATAGTATGGAATGTATCGTTTTGAATAATATCTATTTTAGCAAGCAGAGCCTGGTTCTCTTTTCTCTCTTCGCCTACAATTTTTGCTTTTGCCAACCCCTGAAACAAAACCTTGACTCTTCCGTCGTTAAGCTCTACTTTACGCATGATAGAGCCAACAACCCCCACTTTATAAATGCTTTCAAAATCTCTTCTTGCCTCTTTGCCCGGTTTGGTTGTAGTAACAAATAGCAAAGAGTTGTTTTTCATAGCTATATTTACAGCTTCTAAATCGCTGTCTAGAGTTAAAAATATCGGGCTAATCATAAATGGGTAGAAAAACAGTTCGTCATCTACCAAAATCGGCAGCTCTATTGGGAATTTATCGTAATCTTTTAACTGCATATATACTTATCCTTGTTTTTTTGTTAGCAATATATAAAATTATTTCTTTGAAGTCAAGAAAAAATCTTAAAAAAAGCTAAAAAAGTCAAAAAAATTCAAATTTTTATTTTGTGCTTTAATTAATTTTTTGAAATATTTTTAACATATTTATTATAAGTG
>JALVXO010000095.1 GCA_027022775.1 Campylobacteraceae bacterium | reverse complement strand
TAGAAATACAAAAATGGAGATAATTAAATCCAAGCGCCTCAAGCACGCCTGGGTGCATATTAGCGCCAATGTTAAATCTAGCAACCCGAAAATTGAGCTTTTCGGGCACGATATTAAAGATGTTAAAGCCGATTTAAACGGAGTATGTTTTAGCCTAAATGAAGATTACTACTGCGCAAATATTTTGGGCGATTTTAATGCGATAAATATTGCCGCGGCGATTAAAGTTGCCAAGGAGCTGGGCGTAGAAGAGGAGAAAATCAAAGAGGCTCTGCAAGAGTTAAAGCCGGTTGAGCACAGATTGCAAAAAATCGAAGCGGGCGGCAAGCTGATAATTGATGACAGCTTTAACGGAAATATTGACGGAATGCTCTCTTCTTTTGAATTAGCTTCAACTTATGGGGGCAGAAAAGTTGTAATTACACCGGGGCTTGTAGAGGTTGATGACGAACTTAATATTAAAGTTGCAAAAAAGGCAAATGAAGTGTTTGACCTGGTAGTAGTAACAGGCGAGCTGAATTATGAAATATTTAAAAGATATGTAAATAACGATAAATTGATGCATTTAAAAAATAAAAGCAATTTCGAGAGCTTTTTAGCCCAAAACACAAAAGCCGGCGATTTAATATTGTTTGCAAATGATGCGCCGAGTTTCGTTTAAAGCGGAGCTTTAAACAAAAAGCTTAGAGCTTAGAGCTTAGAGCGGAGAGCTGATTGTGCGGCTTTGCCGCGCTCAAAAAAATTGCGGCTTTGCCGCTTAAAAAATGGCGAAGCCACCTTGTTAGCTCTAAGCTCTAAGCTCTTGGCTCTTAGCTTCCAAAAAAGGAGTTGTATGAATTTAGAAGAAATAAAAGACAAAATAGCTTCAAGCGATGGAGTAATGCTTTATTTTTGGGGTGATAACTGCGCGGTTTGCGATGCGCTTAAGCCTAAAATAAAAGAGGCATTTGAAGAGAACTTCCCAAAAATTGAGCAAATTTACATAGATGCAAAAAACAATCAAGACATTGCAGCAAATTTTAGTGTATTTTCAATTCCGACCACAATTGTATTTTTAGATGGCAAAGAGTTTGCAAGAGAGGGCAGGGCAATGAGCATAGCCGCCCTTGTAGAAAAAATAAAAAGACCCTATGAGATAATGTTTAGTTAGCCTTTTTGTGGTAAAATATAGCAGGTGAGGCCGTGTCGTACAAATAAAAAAATCCAATTTGCTTTTAGCTTATTGTTTTACCCAAATCTTTGCTAGCTATAATGCAAAATTTGGGTTAAAACAGTCTTTGAGAGACTTAAAAGGGATATTTTAAATTAAAGCAATAAAATTTAAAAATCTACCGCTGCACCCGCACTCTTTTCGATAACTGAAATAATCTTTATTTTTGCAAGATGTGCATATTGTGCTAACTTCTATGTTTTCTTCTTTTATATTTAAATCCATAAGTTGTAACTTATTCACAATGGAAATATCTAAATGCCACTTTTTTTCACCTGTTTGCACTAATGCTTCTTTAAAATGCATAAAATTTTTTGCCACCTCTTCACCAATTTCATAACAGCAAGATTTAATAGAAGGAGAAAGGGCAATTTTTATATTTTCGGTTTTGGCACCTTTTTTTTGCATTTTTTCTATCAATTTTTTTGCTATATTTTTATGGGTTCCCCTCCATCCTGCATGAGCAATTCCTATGGTTTTAGATATAGGGTCATGGGCTAAAAGTGCCAAACAATCAGCAGTTAGAATACACAATACTACACCTTTTTTTGTTGTGACAATTCCATCGGCTTTTATTGAGCTTTTATGCCACTTTTCTGTTAGTTTAAAACTGTCTATGTCAATTATTATATCGCTGTGGATTTGCAAAAAAGATACAAATTTAAAATCATCTGGAAAATATTTTTCAAATTTTTTTCTATTTAATTCGATTTTTTCAACTTTTTCACCAGTGTGAATTGCCAGTGAATAACTATAAGGTTCGTTAGGTTTTTTTGTTGTGCTTCCTGCCAAAACATTATTTAAGCTGTTAAATATTTCATATATTTGCCATTTTTTCATTTATATGCTTTCTTATTTAATTTTAGATATAATCATATCAAAAATATTTTACAGGGCAAAGTGTTTTATGGATTTTAGAGCAGTAATAGATTATTTTAAACAGATGACAAAAAACTTTAATTATATTTTAATACTACAAATTGTACCTTTGCTTATTATATCATCTATGTTAATTAAAGAGATAAATCCCCATCTTTTTCAAAAACAGATGGCCTATTATGCAGTTTCAGCTTTGGTGTTTGTTATAGCTGCATATACACCATGGAAATTTATTCTTTGGTTTTTTGCACCGCTAATATATATAGTAAATATAGGTCTATTGCTAGCGGTAGAGGTAGCAGGTAAAACCATTTTAGGTGCAAAAAGATGGCTGGTTTTGCCTGGCGGATTTACAATGCAGCCGTCTGAATTTATGAAATTAAGCATTTTGCTTTTTTTAGCTTTTCTAATATCCAAAAAACCTCCAAAAGAAAATGGATATGGGCTTTTTGAGTTCTTGATTTTAAGCATAATAATCCTTGTTCCCTCTTATTTAATTTATAAAGAACCGGATCTTGGAACAACACTTTTGCTGCTTTTAGGCGCTTACGGAATGCTTTTTTTGGTTGGAATAAATTGGAAAATAGTAGTTTCCGGAATTGTAGCGCTTTCTATTGCTCTCCCTTTTACATATAATTATATCCTAAAACCGTATCAGAAAAAGAGAATTAATGATTTTTTAGGAAAGCCGAGTTATCAGGTGCAACAGGCACTAATTGCAATAGGTTCGGGTGGTATAGAAGGTAAAAGCAAAGAAGAGGCAACTCAGACACAATTAAAATTTTTGCCGGTATCAACAACCGATTTTATTTTTGCCTATTTAGGTGAGCGGCATGGATTCAAAGGAATGGTTATTGTTGTGGTGCTTTATATACTTTTAATTATTCATTTGCTGGTAATATCCCATATTTATAGTGAAGATTATCAAATAGTTGTAGTATC
>JALVXO010000094.1 GCA_027022775.1 Campylobacteraceae bacterium | reverse complement strand
CAAATACATTTCTTTGCTGGTTTCAAAACTGTGGATTCCTGCTTTCGCAGGAATGACGGGATTTGTTTCTTTTTGGCTTTTTGCTTTAGGCTTTGTGCTTTTAGCTTTTTAATTCGTAGCTCCGCACAGCGCTGCGTTTATGCGAAGCAGCAGACACCCAGACAGCAACAATAACAGAAAAAGTATTGCAACCATATTCGTAGGTCGGGGTGTCCTCACCCCGACAATTTGATTTGGTTTTCGGGTATGGTTGTTTGGCAAAATAGAAGTTCTTGGTTACATAAACATAATGTCGGGGTCGGGGGACCCCGACCTACGATTTTCCAACAAATACTCTTACAAAGCTCCAACATTGACAACCAAACCGATTTAAGGGATTAGAAGCGTTAAGCAAACGACACCTGCGTATCGTTTGTAAGATTGGAACTGGAGCAGTCGGAATAAGCCTAGCGTTTGAAGCTGCGAAGGCTATAGCGTTTTCCTCTGTCACCCCTGCTGCCAAGCACTAATACATCTGATGCATCTTCTAATACAAATTATAAGTTTAAGAGAATAAGAAGGTTAAGAAGAATATATTAAATTTGTTTTGCCGCTTAATAACTTCTGTTTTTCATTGCTTTTTGGGCTTCGCGCTCTAATGTTCGGCGTTTTAATGCTTCGCGTTTATCGTGCAGTTTTTTACCGCGCGCCAGAGCGATAGATATTTTTGCCAAATTTCTTTCGTTAAAATAAATCATTAAAGGAATAATTGTTAAACCGTCTTTACTTACTTTTCCGTAAAGCTTATCAAGCTCTTTTCTGTGCAAAAGAAGTTTCCTAGGCGCTCTCTCATCTTTGCTAAAATTCCTGTTTGTGGTATCTAAATGGCTAATGTGAGCATTAAATAAAAACAGTTCGCCTTTTACAAAGCGGCAAAATGCATCATTTAAATTGGCTCTTCTTGCCCGCAGAGCTTTAACTTCACTTCCTTGAAGCACAATACCGGCTTCATACTTTTCTAAAATTTCATATTCGTGTCTAGCTTTTTTGTTTTGAGCAATAATATTTATAGCCATGGTCTCCTGCTTTATAATATAATTTTACCCGCAGCTGTTATTGCGGCGGTTTCGCTTTTTAAAATTAGTGAGGTGTTTAAACCGACTGTTTTCTCTGCTTTAAAAAGCTTTAACTCATCTTTGCTAAAACCGCCTTCGCATCCGATTACTATTGAATCTATGTTCTCTTTAACACTGTCTAGAAGATTTGGGCTAAAATTTAAAAACCAGCTTTGGGGGTATTTTTGCAAAAACTGATACAAAGAAGCAGCAAACTCTATCTCCATCAAAGAGCTTCTGCCGCACTGCTGGCATGAGTTTATTAAAATCTTCTCCAGCCGCTCTTTTTTAATTTTAAAATTTGCCTGCGAATATGCGCAGCGGATAAAAACTATCTTTTTAACACCAATTTCATTAAGCGAAGGCAGGGCTTTCTCTATAGTTTTAGGGTCAATTATGCACCAGCCAAGTGTCAATTCTTTTTGCGGCATTACACTCTTTTTTTCGCCGTAAATCAGTTCTAAAACAGCACTTTTTTTGTTTACTGAAACAACCTTATAACTATAAAGTTTATCATCTTGCAAATTTCTAAAGTCTATTATATCCCCTGCTGCTTTTCGGAGAACTTTAAAAAGATATTTATAAGTTTCGCCCTCAATATTTAAAGATGGAGCAGAAGCTTCTTTGAGATAAACAAACTGCATTGCTACTGTTTTTGCAAAATTATATAAATAATAGTTAAAGCTGTTACTGCAATTTCTGCAGCCAGTATAGAAATGGAAAATTTTAATCCGCTGTTTTTTTCCCGCCATATCTTTCCAAGTTTTACCGCTCTATAGCCTTCTAAAGAGGGTAAAATAACGGTTGCTGCAATCATTGCATAAACTGCATAACTCAACTGCCCTTTTTGAAAAGCAAAAATCACTAAACCGCTAAATGCTGCCATTGCCCAAAATGCCCAGAAAATAAAATAACCTATCCTGGTATATTTAACATATTTATTAAAATCCTTTTTTACAATAAGCTGCGTTGCAATATTTGCAACAATAACAAAAACCATAACCTCTATAAGCATTTTGTGATAGTGTATTAAATAATTCATAAAACACCTACTGTATTGCCAAGAAATCTAATAATCTCTCTTTGAAACTCTTTTTTTTGTTAGGCTTTTGAGTTTCTTCATCCTCTTCTTTTGGCTTGCTGCTTTCTTTATTTTTTAAATATTTCTCTGTGCGCTGCGGCTGAAGCTGGCCTTCAATGATAAAGCGCAGTGCATTAAGCCTAATAAACCCTTCGGCATCTTTTTGGTTGTAAACATCATCCTCTTCAAATGTTGAGTGCTGCGGTGAGTATAGAGAATTTGGCGAAGTTCTGCCCACAACCATCACATTGCCTTTATAAAGTTTTAATCTCACTTCGCCATTTACATTCTCTTGCGTTTTATCGATTGCTGCCTGCATCATTTCGCGCTCTGGCGAGAACCAGTAGCCGTTATAAATTAAGCTTGCATATTTTGGCATCAGTTCATCTTTAAAGTGCGCCTCTTCTCTATCTAGCGTAATAGATTCAATCGCTCTGTGCGCTTTTAGCAAAATTGTTCCGCCGGGCGTCTCGTAGCATCCTCTTGCTTTCATTCCCACATAGCGGTTTTCAACAATATCAATTCTGCCTATACCGTGTTTTTTGCCGTAATCGTTTAGAGTTCTTAAAAGTTCTGCAGGGCTTAACTCTTTGCCGTTAATTGAAACAGCATCCCCTTTTTCAAAGCCGATTGTAATATATTCCGCTTCATCCGGCGCATTTTCAGGCGAATTTGTCCAGCGCCACATAGACTCTTCGGGCTCTGCGTTTGGGTCTTCTAAAACTAAGCCTTCATAAGATATGTGCAGAAGGTTTGCATCCATAGAATACGGAGATGAGTTTTCACCCTTTTTCTCAATCGGAATGCCGTGTTTTTCTGCATAAGCCAAAAGCTTTTCACGGCTGTTTAAATCCCACTCTCTCCAAG